>NZ_JBWPJP010000006.1:0-101661 GCF_056583855.1 Prevotella sp. C0209C1
TCTTGGCTATGTAATTCCCGCTATTAGGGCTTACTCGGGACTTCCACCCGTTAGAAAATGCTCATGCCGAGCGTACACTTAATTAAAGAAGTAGGCTTTTCAGATAAAAGCCCTACTTCTTTAATATAATACCGGTATAAATCGTGCCGAAATTTTCTTTTATACGTCTTGCCGAAAAATAATCTTCATAGTTATCATAAGTACATATTCCCGACTGGAATATATTATTAGGTCTCACCCCCAAGGAAAGAAGCTCATACTCATTAGCTAAAGGCAGGTTAATATGCCACTTTTCATAAAACTTACTAACCTTATCCATATCGAAATTAGCCTCAGCAAACTGGTTATACACTTCCTGACCAACCTCAAAATTCTTTAAAGATATACATGGCCCAATAACAGCCTTTAAGTCTTTAGGGGCAGTATTATAAACATTCATCATAGAGTAGATAGTCTTCCTTACTATATGCTTTACTGTTCCTCGCCAACCTGCATGTATAGCAGCAGCTGCATGATGAACAGTATCATATAACAACACAGGTACACAATCGGCAGTATGCACACCTATACAAACACCTTGTACATCAGTTAGCAAAGCGTCTGATCCTTCAAGAATCTGCTTTTTCACCTCTGTAGGCAATAAGAAAAACTCTTCTGCTATCATTCTGCTATCGGTACCATGCACCTGATGCTGACGAATAATTCTTTCTTTAGGCACATTTATCTCTTTGGCAACAGCCTCTAAATTAGCCTCTACAGCTATTGGGTCGTCTCCACGATAAGCATTTATGTTAAGAGTGCCAAAGGTACCATTACTTTTTCCACCATGCCGTGTAGTGGAAAAAGCAACAACTTCCGAAGATATATTATAATAATGTAATAAAGGCTTACTCATCTGTATATTCAAAATCGTCTAAATCGTCTATTTCTTCAGCATCTTTTCTATCTTCTGTTTCATCAAAATCGGCTCCTTCTGCCTGCAACTCTTCAACAAAACACATCATGTCTTTATCACGATGCACGAGAGTATCTTCTGAAGTAATCTCACGCAACTTATTACTTTCAGAGTTTAATTCTTTCCATAGAATATCTTTTAATTCTTCTATTCCTTGTCCTGTTACTGCTGAAATAAATACTACTGGAAGATCTTTTGGTAACGTTTCTTGAAGCATTTCGATAAGCTCTTCATCTAACAAGTCGCTCTTTGTTATCGCAAGAACTCTATGCTTATCTATCATTTCCGGATTAAACTGCTTTAACTCATTAAGTAAAACCTCATACTCTTTTTTAATATCATCAGTATCACCAGGTACCATAAAAAGCAAAAGAGAATTACGTTCTATATGCCGGAGGAAACGAAGACCTAAGCCACGCCCTTCACTTGCTCCTTCTATAATTCCAGGTATATCTGCCATTACAAAACTATGATGATCTCGATAGCTAACAATTCCTAATGAAGGCTCCATAGTTGTAAATGGATAATTAGCTATCTTTGGCTTAGCAGAAGACAGAGAAGACAGTAATGTAGATTTCCCTGCGTTAGGGAAACCCACTAAACCAACATCAGCTAAGAGCTTCAATTCCATTATAACCGTCATCTCCTGCATGGGTTCTCCTGGCTGAGCGTAACGCGGAGCTTGATTAGTAGAAGTGCGAAACTGGAAATTACCTAATCCTCCACGACCACCTTTTAATAACAATACTGTTTGCCCATCGTATGTAACATCACAAACAAACTTACCCGTTTCGGCGTCATATACTACTGTGCCACATGGCACATCAATATATATATCTTTACCATCTGTACCATGACACTTATCCCTACCACCATTACCTCCATGCTCAGCATAGATATGACGCTGAAACTTTAAATGAAGCAATGTCCAATAATTATGATTACCACGTAGGTAAACACTGCCACCTTTACCACCATCGCCACCATCAGGACCGCCATTGGGATTATATTTCACATGACGCAAATGCATCGAACCTCTACCACCCTTACCAGAACGACAATATATTTTAACGTAATCTACAAAGTTTGAGTCCGCCATAAAAAAGGAAATAAAAAAAAAGAATAAATAAAAAATATATTCTTATATAATAAAAAAAATGAGAGGATAGAGCTTTCTGGAATATAATCCTTTACTCTCACCTCTCAATATCTATCCAGTATTATTTTTATAGTGAGTCTATAACTGCTTTAACTCTTTCGAAAATATCATCAATAGAACCTAACCCTTCTACATGATGATGAATCTTTTCACCTTCATACCAATCTATAAGAGGAGATGTTTGTGTGTTATAAACTTTTAAACGCTTCTTTATAGTTTCTTCATTATCATCAGAACGACCACTCTGCTCGCCACGAAGTAATAAACGCTTCATAAGCTCCTCCTCAGGAACAAATAGCTCTATCATTGCAGCTATCTTATGACCACGCTCTGCGAGCATTGCTTTTAACGACTCTGCCTGTGATATAGTACGTGGGAAACCATCAAAGATGACGCCCTTATGATCTTTGCCAAATGTATCATAAACACTTGCAAGAATGTCTACCATAAGCTCATCAGGTATTAACTGGCCGTTATCTATATACCCTTTAGCCGTCTTGCCTAATTCTGTACCTTTCTTAATCTCACTACGAAGCACATCTCCTGTAGAGATATGACCGAACCCATACTCCTCAATCATCTTGTCGCTCTGAGTACCTTTACCAGCACCGGGAGCACCAAAAATTACAATATTTTTCATTATTCTTGTACTAATGTATATATATCTCTTAAATTTCTACCTTGCTGATCATAATCCAAACCATAGCCCACTATAAAGTCGTTAGGTATTTCCATAGCAACATACTCCACATTCAAAGGCACTGCCAGCTTACCGGGCTTAAGAAGCAATGTACAGATATGCAAACTACGAGGATTACGTGTGCCCAACGTTTCTAACATACGCTTCATTGTAGAACCTGTGTCTACAATATCTTCCACTATAATAACATCACGGCCACTAATATCTTCATTCAAACCTATCACTTCCTTTATCTTTCCTGTAGAAATAGTCCCTTCATAAGATGCTAACTTCACGAAAGAAATCTCACTCGGTATGGTTATGAAGCGAAATAAATCAGCTGCAAACACAAACGAACCGTTTAACACTGCAAGAAAAAGCGGATTTTTGCCATTCATATCTTTATTTATCTGTTCCGCAACACGCTTTACCTGTTTTAAAATCTCTGCTTCTGGAATAGATATATCAAATGTTTTATCTAAAATAGTTACTCGGCTCATTCTACTTAAATATTTATTTTTTGCAAAATTACGAAAATAATGACAAACTATCCTATTAGAAAACATTATTTTAGTAATTTTGCGATTATATGAAGATATTTACAAGTACTCAAATACATCAGTTAGATAGATATACCATAGAAAGGGAAAATATCAAATCTATAAATCTTATGGAGCGCGCTGCTAAAGCTGTTACTAACACCATTACAGAGCGTTGGAGTAATATAACACCTATAGTAGTCTTTGCAGGCCCTGGAAATAATGGCGGAGATGCCTTAGCCGTGGCTCGTATGCTTGCTACACTTGGATATAAGGTTAATACCTTTCTCTTCAATATTAGCGAAAAGCTTTCAGAAGACTGTCAAGCTAACAAGCTACAACTACTTAACAGCAAGGCGGCTAAAGACTTTGTAGAAATAACAACTCAGTTCGACCCTCCCGAACTGACTGAAAACACTTTAGTAATAGATGGCCTGTTTGGTATAGGACTTAACAAACCTTTAGCTGGAGGCTTTGCTTCTTTAATAAAATATATCAACCAAAGTCCTGCAAAAATTGTAAGTATCGACATACCCTCAGGCTTATTGGCTGAAGACAACTCATATAGTGTGAGAGCTAATATTATCCATGCGCACCTCACATTAACCTTTCATCAGCCTAAACTATCATTCTTATTTGGTGATAATCAAACTTTTTTAGGAGAAGTAAAGATACTTGATATACGTCTTAATAAGGATTTTATCAAAACAAAAGATGCAAGATTTTCCATTATAGAAGAAAATGAGATTAGGCCACTATTACTTTCGCGAGATGATTTTGCCCATAAAGGCACTATGGGCAATGCTCTTATAATAGCAGGAAGCTATGGTATGGCAGGAGCAGCTATCCTTGCATCACGTGCTTGCCTAAGAGCAGGCGTGGGTAAAGCCACGGTACATTCGCCAAAAGCTAACTATGCCATAATGCAAACAGCAGTGCCAGAGGCCATTGTACACCTTGACCACGAGGAAACTGTCTTCTCAGAACCTATCGATACTGATGGTTTTGATGCCTTAGCTATAGGTCCTGGAATAGGAGTTTTAGAAAACACTGCCATTGCCTTAATATCTCAAATAAGAAAAGCACAATGTCCGATTATTGTTGATGCTGATGCTCTAAACTTATTAGCAAACCACCGTACATGGATGCAGCAACTTCCAAAAGGCATTATCATGACTCCTCACCCAAAAGAGTTCGACCGCCTATCAGGAGTACCTACTAACAACGACTATGAACGGTTAATGCGAGCATCCGATCTTGCTAAATCTCTTCAGGGATACATCATATTAAAGGGCCATCACAGTGCGTTATGCTTACCTAATGGCAAGGTAATATTTAATAGTACAGGTAATAGCGGTATGGCTACAGCAGGCAGTGGAGATGTATTGACAGGTATCATCACAGCCCTCTTAGCACGCGGATATTCTCAAAAGAGCGCATCTTTGGTAGGTATGTACTTGCACGGATTAGCAGGCGACTTAGCAGCTAAAGAGATAGGGAAAGAAAGCCTTATAGCAAGCGATATTATTAATTACCTGCCTAAGGCTTTTAAACGTTTAGAAGAGTAAGAATACTAAGCTATGTAGTAGCTTCCTCTTAGGTGTAATATACCATTATCCCTATATAACACATATATAGGGAACACTATCTATTCAAATATACCTGTTACACCATTTTTTATCTTATTAAAGAAGTCTGTCCACGACTTACTTGCTCCTTCTTTCGAAGAACTTTTCATTGTTTCTTGCTGCTGATACCGTCTAAACGCCTTGTTTTTATTATAGCTTACAGCAGCCTTCCGTGATAAGCCTTTAGTATTCACCTTACGCTCCACCTCTTCAGGCTTATCGTCTTTAGTCTTTTCCCATTCTGGAATAAACTCATAACATACTCCTGCTAAGCCATATTCCACCTCTGGCACCTCTATAGTCTTATCTATATCCGGACTTGGATAAGGTATCTCTGTCTTATTTCGCATCACCTCGATACGCACATATCCTACACCACTCGATATTATACCCAAAGCCCGAGCTGCTGCATAAGAAAGATCTATTATACGCCCACGCACAAAAGGACCACGGTCGGCAACACGCACAGTAATGGTTTTACCACTTCTGGGATTTGTTACCTTTAAACGAGTACCAAAAGGAAGCGTTCTATGAGCACAAGTAAAATCATTCTTATTATAAACCTGCCCATTACTCATCCTTCTGCCATGAAGGTTATTACTATAATAAGAGGCTTTACCACTTGTTTGCCCTTTGCAATGGGTAGAAGTGATAAAGCCTATAAATAACATTATTAATATTAAGAGAGATCTGAATTTCTTCATAACATATTATTTTCCATTCTCTCCTTAAATAAATGCCCCCTCATACTTTTAAGAGAGGGGACAGGAGAGAACTTTTTATATAACACCTTGCTCAAGCATTGCCTCAGCCACCTTCATAAAGCCTGCTATATTAGCACCCTTTACATAGTCTACAGTACCATCAGGCTGTGTACCAAACCTAACACACTGCTCATGAATGCTCTCCATTATCCAGTGTAGCTTAGCATCTACCTCTGCAGGAGCCCAGTTTAAATGAGCTGCATTCTGTGTCATTTCAAGGCCAGAAGTGGCTACTCCACCTGCATTTACTGCTTTACCGGGAGCAAATAGCACACCATTCTTTTGGAAGAAATGAATGGCACCAGGCTGACAGCCCATGTTAGAAACCTCGCAGCAGCACCAGCAACCATTTGCTTTAAGCTCCTTTGCATCGTCTTCACTCAACTCATTTTGGAAAGCACATGGCAAAGCAATATCACAAGGCACGCTCCAAGACTTCTTACCTGCAGTAAACTTAACCTTGTCTGGGAACTTAGTAGCCATATCCTCTACCTTATTACGATTAGAAGCACGCATTTCAAGCATATAGTCTATCATCTCTGTTGTAATACCCTCTGGGAATTCGCAAACACCATCAGGACCAGAAATAGCTACAACCTTACCACCTAACTCCAAAGTCTTTAAAGCAGCACCCCATGCTACATTACCAAAACCAGAAAGAGCAATCTTCTTTCCCTTTATCTCCTTACCAGCTTTCTTTAACATGTGCTGAGCAAAATAAAGAGCACCGTAACCAGTAGCCTCAGGACGGAAGAAAGATCCTCCCCACGTAATACCCTTACCTGTTAATACTCCTGTGTGATATCTACGCGTAAGCTTCTGATACATACCGTTAAGGTAACCTATCTCACGACCACCTACACCAACATCGCCTGCAGGAATATCCTGATCTGGACCTATATTATGGCGCAACTCTAACATGAAGGCTTGGCAAAAACGCATAATTTCTGCATCTGATTTGCCTACAGGATCAAAGTCGGAACCACCCTTACCGCCACCCATTGGCAACGTTGTTAGAGCATTCTTAAAGGTTTGCTCAAAACCTAAGAACTTAAGCATAGAAGGAGTTACTGCCTTATGGAAGCGCAAACCACCTTTATAAGGACCTATCGCGCTATTAAACTGAACCCTATAACCAAGATTTGTCTGCACTTTACCTGCATCGTCTATCCATGTTACACGGAATGTAAATATACGATCCGGCTCCACCATTCTCTCTATAATCTTAGCTTTTTCAAACTCTGGGTGCTGGTTATAAACCTCTTCTATCGATTCTAAGACCTCTTGTACTGCTTGTAAGTACTCTGACTCGCCTGGATGCTTTTGTTCCAAGCCTTGCATAATTTTTTTGACTTCCATAGTAGCTTATATTTTTATTGTTTATGTTAGTTATATCACTATGTCAAAATGATGCAACAAATGTATCTAATAAAAATTGAACCACCAAGAATTTTATCAAAAAAAACATGCCCTTACCTTTACAAAAAACACTTATTAGTATTCATAAAAAAGATAATTATGACGCAAAATAACAAAAAAAATATCACTAATGCAACCTAAGCAGGATAATACAAACCTTTATTTTATATTTTTGTTGAAATTTAAAGAAACTATGACAGATAAGAAAACTATAAGTTTTAACGCTTTTTTCACCTAACCTTGATGCTCTAAAACCTGTTCACTCGTCTTTTACATAAACAAACCATACTAAGCGAAAAGGGAGGGGCTTATATAGAAAACCTTTAAGCTATCAGCAATAGAAATGATTATATACTAAAACGATATTAGCTTATTATGAAGAAAAAATTGCTTATCTTTGCAAGAAAACCTTAAAGGGATATTACAAAACTACAAAGGCAAGATATATGCCGATAAGAAAACAGAAAAGAAAACAAAGCCATAACCTCATTTAGGCTATAAAAATCTTTTAAACTCATTAAAATTATGAACAAAACATTAAATGCTTACTATAAAGAGCAAATACTTAAGCTAAAAGAAAACATAACGAGCTTAAAAGCAAAAAACACCTCTTACATCATTTGCGAGATAACTACATTTATCGGCATAATAGCTTTTATAGTATTATACATATTATATACCAACAGCTTATGGAACTTATTAGGAAGTGGGATATGCTTGGCTCTATATATATTAACACGCTATTATGACGGGAAAAACTCTGAAAATATAGAAAACCTTACCTCTCTAAAAAAGACATATCAGCAAGAAGTGGATTATTTTAACGGAGACTTCTCATGCTTTGACCAAGGTAACAAATATATAGATGCCAACCACCCCTTTACGCTTAACATAGACATCTTTGGAAATCAATCACTCTTCCAACGCATAAACAGATGTATTACTACCACAGGAGCCGATTATTTAGCAGCATGCCTTGCTGAAGAAAACACCGAAAGTAACAAAATATCAAAAATAAAACAAATAAAACAACGAACACTAAGCATAAAAACACTATCTGCCGATGAGCCTCTTATCACACAGTTTAAAGCCATAGGAGCATCAAAAACCATAGATACTAACGCTATAAAGATGATGTTAGAAAAAATAAGTCTAATACACGTACCACGCCTCTTTTCTTTTACACCCTTTACATGGCTAAGACGCATTAGCTTAGTGGGCTTCTACATCGCTATACTATGCTCATTCATGGGATATTGCTCTTTTTCCATACCTGTTACTTGGGCGGTAACTAACTTTTGTGTGTCCTTTTTTGCTTCCTACCGCTATATAAAGCTCGTCAACAACGCCTTACAAGGCATACTAAACTACACAAACAGCTACCTTAGGATAATACGCCTCATAGAAAATGTTAATACAGACAAAGCTGAAGAACTAAAACAAATAAAAACACACCTTATCGGGGCTTTGAAGGCTTTTGAATGTATACAGAGACTTTTACAAAAGATAGATGGTAGAAGTAATGAGTTTGGAGTGGTACTGCTAAACACACTAAAGCTAACAGACCTTTCTATATTATGCTCCTTTGCTAACTTACAAGCTAACATTAAGCTAAACACTGAAAGCTGGATAAATGACGTCAGCACCTTTGATGCTTTGATAAGTATGGCAAACTTCAGACTAAATGAAGACAAAGCCACCGATGCCAACATCGTACAGAGCAAAGAAGTAGTGTTTAAAGCTGATAACATATATCACCCTTTCTTAGGAGAAAATGCTGTAAAAAACAATTTTTACATAGAGCCACTATCATATTACATAATAACAGGAGCTAACATGGCAGGCAAAAGCACCTTCCTACGCACTATAGGCATTAACTATATACTGGCTATGAACGGACTACCGGTCTTTGCAGATAGCCTAACAGTATCTATTTTCCACCTCTTTACAAGTATGCGCACTACAGATGACCTTGCTAAGGGGATATCATATTTTAACGCTGAGCTACTCCGACTAAAACTTCTCATATCATCTCTACAGCCAACAATGCCAAACCTCATCATTTTAGACGAAATACTTAAAGGCACTAACTCGCTTGACAAACTTAACGGCTCACGACTATTCTTAGAATATGTAGCTAAAAGAAATGTTACAGGCATCATTGCTACACACGACTTAGAACTATCTAAAATGGAAACTGATAAACGCTTTCACAACTACTGCTTCGAAATAGAATTAGGAAATAACATTACTTACTCATATAAAATAACAAAAGGAGTGGCACGAAATCAAAACGCAACCTATCTTCTTAAAGACATACTAAAAGGATAATAACATTACTATAAAACAAAAAAAGGTGGTAAACCCTAAAAAAGAGCTTACCACCCAAACTAATTATTAAAATGAATAAAAAAATTATTAATCTATATTAGTCAACTTGTAGTCTGAACCTAAAACATCTTTTATCTTCTCTTTGTATAGCTCTTCCATATACTCACGAGCCTTACCACAATACTGACGAGGATCGAAATACTCTGGGTGCTCATCAAATGTCTCACGAACACCAGCGGTAAATGCTAAACGAGAGTCTGAATCGATATTGATCTTACATACTGCACTCTTAGCTGCACGACGTAGCTGCTCCTCTGGAATACCTACAGCGTTTGGCAACTTACCACCATGAGCATTAATAATATCAACATACTTCTGAGGAACAGAAGATGAGCCATGAAGAACGATAGGGAAGCCTGGGAGCTTCTTCTCAATAGCTGCCAATACATCGAATGCCAATGGAGGAGGTACTAAACGGCCTGTCTTAGGATCGCGTGTACACTGCTCTGGGGTAAACTTGTAAGCACCATGTGATGTACCTATAGAGATAGCCAACGAATCGCAACCTGTACGGGTAGCAAAGTCTACAACCTCCTCTGGCTTTGTATAGTGAGAAACCTCTGCTACTACATCGTCCTCTACACCTGCAAGAACACCAAGCTCACCTTCTACAGTTACATCAAACTGATGAGCATAGTCTACCACCTTCTTTGTTAAAGCGACATTCTCCTCATAAGGAAGAGCAGAGCCATCAATCATTACTGAAGAAAAACCAGAGTCGATACAACTTTTACATGTCTCAAAGCTATCGCCATGGTCAAGGTGAACTACAATCTCAGGATGCTTGCAACCAAGCTCCTTAGCGTATGCCACTGCACCCTCTGCCATATAGCGAAGCAATGTAGCATTTGCATATTTACGAGCACCCTTAGATACCTGAATGATAACTGGGGATCTTAATTCTGAAGAAGCCTTAACGATAGCCTGAAGCTGCTCAAGATTGTTGAAGTTGAACGCTGGAATAGCATAACCACCAACTACAGCCTTTTTAAACATCTCGCGTGTGTTTACAAGACCTAATTTTTTGTAATCTACTACCATAACTTTTATTATATGTTTAAATTAAACGAATTATTCCGTTTGGTCGATACAAAAGTAATATTTTATTTTGGCTTAACCAAAGCAACAGGCACACAAAAAACTATCATAAACGTTAAATATAGCTTTTTTATAACTTTAACACACATTTCATATACATATTTTTACATAACAAAAAACACAGACACACCTTTATACAATACAAAAAGATTACCTTTGCAAAATATTTTAACACACAAAAAAATATTTCCAAAAAACAAAATGAAGAAAAAATATAAAATGATAGTGCTCGACTTAGACGGCACACTAACAAATAACAATAAGGTAATAACCCCTAAAACTAAAAACGCACTTATACGCGCACAAGAACAAGGCATACGCCTCGTTTTAGCTTCTGGCAGACCTACATACGGCATCGCACCCTTAGCACAAGAGCTACAACTAAAACAATACCACGGATACATTCTTGCCTTTAACGGAGCAAAGATAATAGACTGTGCCTCTGGCAACACACTCTTCGAGCAAACACTACCCTCAGAACTTGTTCCTACGCTATATGAAAAAGCCATAGAGCACCACATGAACATACTTACATATCAGGGAGAAAAAATAGCTGCTACTTCTACACAAGATAAATATGTGAAGGAAGAAGCACGTATTAACAAGCTACCCATAACCCTATATCCCAACTTTCTAAAACAGATAGTCTACCCCATTAACAAATGTCTTATCGTGGGAGACCCTACACCGCTACACCTATTAGAAACAGAACTATCAAAGACGCTCGAAGGGAAGATGAGCATATACAGGTCGGCTGATTATTTCCTTGAATGCGTACCACTAAATGTAGATAAAGCTCTCTCTATAGCCAAACTGCTAAAGCTCACCAACATTAAAAGAGAAGAAATAATAGCTTGTGGCGATGGATATAACGACCTTAGCATGATAAAATACGCTGGGCTGGGAGTAGCTATGGCGAATGCTAACGAAGATATTCGCCTTAAAGCGGACTATGTTACACTATCTAACGAGGAAGACGGAGTGGCTAAAGTAATAGACACTTTTATCTTATAAAAACCTCTATAAAAAACATACCACAACCATACATTTATAAAAGGTGATGTTTTACCCTATAAAACATCACCTTTTGCAACCTTAAACATCATCTTTTCTGCTATAAAACATCACCTTTTGCAAAGGCACTCCTTTCGTAAAGATAACTATTTGATAACAAGCCTTTTACGCGAACACTGCTCAAAGCGTCATCTACACTATTATAATGTTATCTTACCAAAGGGGAAAAGCACTAACCTTTATTTATAATATTCCTCGTTGTGCGCCCCTATAATGCGTTGCTGACGTGGCGCTATAGAGTCTTTTTCGCTAAGAGACCAGTTAGCAAAACAACGGATAGAACCTCTAACTGCATTTCCTTTTGTCATATTACCTCGATAAAAACCATTGGGGTGAAAATAACGACAATAATAAACTTTATTAGGATCTCCTTTGTCGTATAAGTCACCTTCTCGTTTTTTCGTTGCCGAAAAGTAGCAAGCGTCGTCAATTATTTTCAATCCTTTCCCGTCTCCGTCATCATTAAGTATGCGAACAACGTCATTGCTGTTGTTTTTATTCCAATATTCAGGATTTGATATCTCGTCAATAGTTATAGGAAGGTTACCTATCCACCGTGCAGTAATGGCAAGTCTGCGTCCACGCCCATCTACATTACACCCTTTATCTTTGTCTTCTGTGTGTATTACGAAGCGATAAGCACAGCGATAGCGATTGCCCGTGAGGTCTTTGTTATCTTTGCTACGGACATGCTCAAAGCGTATGCCATATATCACCTTGCTGTTTCCGTCTATTACTGTCTTATATATGCTGTTGTAGAGCGATGGTGCGGAGAATCCTTGCAAGTCTTTAAGCTGTAACCACTCCTTGAAATAGCCATCAAGCGAAGGACCTTCAGGGCTTTTGCCATCAGTAAAGCCAAGGTTTCTGCCCTCAAGATCTTTTCTCATTACCTGCCAATCGGCATAACATTTTTCTGCCACATAGGGCAATGCCGCTCCAAGCTCCTGTATAGATGGTATATGATACCCCTTAGGTGCTTTCCCTGCTTCTACTAATATTTGAAGATGCTTCTGATCAAACTTTCCTTTTCCGCTGTGTGGCTCTATATCGTTAGTAAATACTAAATCTTTTTCATCTATCTCTGTAAAAACTCTCTCAGGCACAGCCAAGTTCGATTTTGCCATACGTGCCAACGGCACACGCCACTTATAGCGGTTATCTCCCGGAAACATCTCCTTTAAGTTTACCTCTATCACCTTTCCCTTATAACCTTCCCAGCTATCTACACGTTGGTATTCGTTAGTATGCGGTGTGCCACAGAGAAACTCTCCCCGTACCTTACCCTTTCCGTTTACCCAGCCCAGCATAAAACCACCATGGGCAGATGTAATGGCAGTAGTATTATCTAAAGAGATCTTTGCCTTAGAATAGTCGCACTCAGCTTTATCCTTATTACCCTTCCCTTTATATGAGAAGATGTCTACATACTCGCCCCCATTTATAGGCATTCCCCACACATAAAACTCGTCATAATCTTTACCTGTTTCTTTAGCAGCGGAGTAAGTATATCTATAACGCAGCTCCCAAACTTTTGAGAACTGATATTCTTTTAACCTTGCCATAATACGATTGTTCATCTGTGTTTCAGGTCCTTCACCTAATTCGTGATAATCTGTAGGGTGGTGCCACACCCAATAGTCCTTCACGGGATTTTTGTGCGACACCTTTACGCTGTGGCTTTGTCGTGGGTCTATTCCCTTATCATAGTCTACGAAACTGAAGAAGACATTGGGCGACAGCCCGGTGCTGGAAAACATATACTGGTGTTCCTCTGGCTTCAATAGCTTATCGCTACGCTTAACCTTCACCTTAAACACTACACCTTGCGGCTCGAAGCGCATGTTATGGAAATCTATTTTGTTCTTACCCTTAATATCCACCTTTACCCAGTTGGCTACAAAGGGCACATTAAACTCATGTTTTGTGCTACTACCTGCAACAGATCCGTTTAGCACCTTTGGCTTATCCTTTTGCCCATAAAACTCTACAGTGTTGGGAATGCCTTTTTCTCTTTCCATATCTCCGCCTACAATGCCAGCAATATACCAGTTTTCGCCAGGGTTAATATCTACACCGTTGTTATTGATCCACTCTAAGGTTATCTTAGGGCAGTAAGTGCTCAAGTGCCAACCGTTTGAGGTTTTACTCTTACTTGTCCAACGAATATGCAGATATGCCAACTTGCGATTGTCGTTGTCGTCTTCCTCATCGTCTTCCTTGATAAGGTAAGCGTCTGTCTCAAAACTGTTATCCTCTGTAAGCTCAAACATCTCATTCATGATAACAGTGGCACGCGAAGAAGGCTGTTGCGATAAGGACATATCCCTCTGTGGCAAAACTACCCCTGCACTACCACTCTCAATGGTAATAACAGATGTGGCACATTTCTTACTTGCTTCTTTTCCTTTTATATTAGGCTCGGGAAGTATTTCGTCCGAACAGCTAACACTAATGGTAAAAAGCACCATTAGAAAGAAAAATGTTTTTATACTTTTCATTTGCTCTCTATTGATAATTTTCTTATATATACCTAAAATGAACTACTTTTTTATAACTATCTTAAAACCATAACATAACCTCACTATAGCTCATACTCGCTGTAATCCTGATTATAAGAAGCGTTTGGGTCTTCAGACTTTTTCGGATCAAACTTTACATGAGAATAATTAGAAATGCTACTATCATGACCACTCCCAACTACAAGCACACTTTCAGCCTCTACCGAAATAATACTACAAACAGGAACAATATATTTCCGTTTCATCACTATCTAAAAAAAAAGAATGTTTACCTTATCTATGTTTGATAAATAAATAAAAAAATATTTTTACTACACACATTCACCTTATCACAAGGTATGTGTCTTGCTAACTAAAATGTATCATTAAAAATAAGAAAAACACCGTTCAGGGGAAACCGCACTTACGCAAACGCAACAAAACAGCCAAATAGTTATCACTCGCCAACCTACTAAAACAATCTGGGGGGGGGTAAAAATTCATGGGAAATATGCAAATAAAATACGTTAAAAAATAAAAAACTTGTTCTTTATATATTACTTCTTAAATTATTATTTATTGTTAATTTTATTAAGATTATTGCACTGCAAAGGTAAGAAAAAAAGTTTAAATATCCACTTTTTTGTGCTTTTTTTACCATCGAGCCATATAGAAAAGCTAATTTTCTATAAAAATATTTTACATTATGCTATTCTTTTTATACTTTTGCACTCATGTTACTGACAAAACAAACAGACGAGAAAATTATGAGAAAAACTATTTCTATCTTATCGAAGAGTTTTATTTTATTCTTCTTCCTTTCCTTGTTTAGCTGTTCTTCAAAGATAAAGGACACTCCAGCATTAGTAAAAACACTCCAAGACGGCGATCTTCTTTTTATTGCAAAAGGAAAGCCTAACGCCATAACCGACGTTACTTCAGGTGTAGATGGGCTAAAAATAGACCATGTGGGCATATATGTAAGCATAAGTTCTTGTGGGTACGTCTTAGAGGCATGTCCTCCGAGGGTTAGGCTTACCACAATGGCAGACTTTCAAGAGCGCGCTAAGAAGAGCGACAAAAGCGCACGCATCATCGTAGGAAGGATAACCTCAGACGTAGACGTACATGCTTCTATAAAGAAAGCCATGTCTTACATTGGGCGCAAGTACGACTATCTTTACCTTCCTGACGACAACGAGTTATATTGCAGCGAACTGGTACAAAAGTCGTTCGTAGACAGTAAGGGACACTTAGTGTTCACCCCTATACCTATGACCTTCCGCGATAAGAATGGCAAAATACCCGATGTTTTTGTCAATATGTATAAAAGCCATAACATTCCGGTGCCAGAAGGCGAGCCAGGCTCTAACCCTGGAGACCTTTCCCGACGCCCACAGCTAAGAATATGGTATTACCAATAATAACTTAAAAGACAACGTTTTACGAGCCTTTAACGCTTAAAGACATATACTTTATATATAAAAAGAGCAATAAGCCCATTGTGGAGTAATGACCACTTTGGGCTTTATTATGGTATGTTAATTTAAGTCTTCTTATAAATATTTTTCATTCAGTTTGTTGCCTCTTTAAAGTATTATACCTACTTTTGTATTTTATGTTTTGTGTAAAAACATATTTCTAATTGTTTTTAACGGACAGGATACATCTTAATAAATAAAACATTATATAACCCATAACAGAAAATAGAGAATAAGATGCAAAAAAGTATTTTTTTAAAACACACATGGATAGTTCTATTATTGAATATCCTTTTCTGTGTATTACCTTGTCTTCAAATCTCTGCTCAGAATGTAAATGAGATGAATGTTACGCTTAATATGAAGCGTGCATCATTAAAACAATTCCTTGACGAGATAGGCAAGCAGACCAGTTTAGAGTTCGTCTACGATGCAGAGCAGATAGACAAGATTAACGATGTTACCATCAATGCTCAGGACAAGCCCGTAAGAAGCGTATTAGGGCAGGTGTTAGGGCAGGTGTCGTGTAGCTATTCCATAAGTGGAAACGTAGTTACTATTACTCAAAAGAGTGAGCCCAACCGCAGCAAAGGCATTTCTGGACAGATAACCGATGCTCAAGGCATTCCTCTTCCCGGTGTTACCATTCGTATGGAGGGCTTTAATGGTGGATACATCACAGACATAGATGGTCGCTACTCTATAGAAACCACTCAAAAGGAAGCCAAACTTAGCTTTACATACATAGGATATAAAACCCTACATAAAACCGTTAAGAACGGCACTGCAGGCAACTTTGTCTTAGAAGAAGATGCCGAGATGCTTGGCGAGGTGGTAGTAACAGGCTATGGAACGAAAAACAAAAACAGCTTTACAGGAGCTCAAACCTCTATAAAGCGAGACCAGCTTATCTCTGTGGGTACAAAGAGCGTTTTAGAAAGTCTTTCGGCTTTTGTACCGGGCATGATGGTGTTAGAGAACAACACAGCAGGCTCTGACCCTAACAAGCTCGCCGATATTAACATTCGTGGTAGAGCTACCTTCGACGGAACAGCAAACATGCCAGTGTTTGTTGTTGATGGGTCGCAGGTTAATGTGCAATATGTTTATGATATGGACGTTAACGATATAGAGAGCGTTACCGTGCTAAAAGATGCTTCTGCTTCTGCTCTATATGGTGCTAAAGCCTCTGCAGGAGTTATAGTAATAAAGACTAAAGCTATGACGGGTGGCAGACTAAAGCTAAACTATAATGGCACAGTGCGCCTTTCTACCCCTGACCTTAGCGACTACAACCTTCTTGGGGCAGCCGAAAAGCTTGAGTATGAACGCTTGGCAGGGCTATATAGCAGCACTAACCCTCAGGAGCAATATGCCCTTGAGCAGCAATATGCCGACATCTATCGTAAGGTAAAAGACGGCGTGTACACTAACTGGATAGCTAAGCCTCTACGCAACGCCATAAGTCATCAACATAGCCTAAGCATAGACGGTGGTGATGAGCGCGCCCGTTATAGTTTGGGCGTAAGATATGGCAACGATGCTGGTGTTATGAAGGGTTCTAACCGTGAGCGTTTGTCTACAAACTTCCGCTTATCTTATGGTATAGATGGTAAGTTTTTTATTTCAAACACCTCTACACTAAGCTCTATAAAGACAAACAATTCTCCTTACGGCGACTTCTCTTACTGGGTAAAACAAAATCCATACGAAAACCCATATGATGAGAATGGCGAATACAGACAGTTGTTACATTATAACCTCGCAAACCCTCTTTATCAAGCATCTTTAGGGAGCTATAGCAAGTCTGATAATCTCGACTTTCTTAACACTACCTCTTTGCAGGTATGGATAAACAAGGTGTTCCGTATAGATGGCGACTTCTCTATCCAAACCTCAAAACTTAACTCTCGTAACTTTACATCACCTTTCTCAGCTCTTGAAATAAAAAACAAAGCTGATGTTTCTCGGCGTGGTACGTTAAGAGATGGCAACAGCAAGACAGCTAACTATCAAGGTAAGATAATGTTATCTTATAATGCTTACGTTCTGCCAAAGCTCTTCTTAACTGCAATGGGAGGTAGCAGCATAGAGTCGTCTACAGTAGACGGTGCCGATTACACCACTATAGGTTTTTACACCGACAAGCTGGGACACCCCTCTTTTGCTACATCTTACGCTAATAATAAGCCTTCAGGCACAGATATACGATATAACGGTGTAGGCTTCTTCGTAAATGCCAACACTATATACGACAACAGATATTTCCTCGACCTTATATATCGTTATGAAGGGTCATCAAAGTTTGGTAAAAACTCTCGCTTCGCTCCTTTCTGGAGTATTGGTACGGGGTGGAACATTCACAACGAGAAGTTTATGAAAGGCTCTCCTTTCCAGCTATTAAAGCTACGCGCCAGCATGGGATATTTAGGTAACATCTCCTTTGAGCCTTATCAGGCTTTGACTACTTATACCTATGCTAATGGGTATAACTATGTTAAAGGTATAGGTGCTGTGCCTCTTACAATAGGAAACACAAACCTAAAGTGGGAACGTACACTAAGCAATAACATAGGTTTAGACATAACCATGTTTAAAGGACGCTTCGATTTTTCTGCCGACTATTATATTAAAAACACTGACAACCTACTGCTCGACATCACCAAAGCTCCCTCTATAGGTGTTGCTACCTCTCGCGAAAATGTTGGTGAAGTACAAAATACAGGTTTCGAGCTACAGGCTCGCGTCTTACCTATAAAGACAAAAGACTGGCAATGGTCGGTAGGCGTAAACTACTCTTACAACAAAAACAAGATAAAAAAGATAAGTAATGCCCTAAAGGCACAAAACGAAAAGAACCAAAAGCAAGGAGGCGTTACCCCTCTTCCTATATATGAAGAAGGACAATCGCTCACAGCTCTAAAGGTAGTACCTTCGGCAGGTATCGATCCTTCCACAGGTAACGAGATATACATCAAACGCGATGGCTCTTACACCATGACTTACGACCCTAATGATAAGGTTATTTTTGGCGACACAACACCTTTTGGTATAGGTGCTATGACATCGTATCTTACATATAAGTCGTTGTCTTTTGGTGCTTCTTTCAGATATTCTTTCGGCGGAGCGGTATATAACCAAACTCTCGCAAGCAAAGTGGAAGGTGCCGATCCACGTTATAATGCCGATGCACGTGTGTTTAACAGTCGCTGGAAACAAACAGGCGACAATGCTAAATATAAGCGCATCGATGATACCTCTGTACCTATGCAAACATCACGCTTTGTAGAGGTAAACAATTTTCTCACTCTTAGCAGCCTATCCTTAGGTTATGACGTACCTACAACGGTAAGTAAGCGTTTAGGACTTAACCGCCTACGCTTCGAGCTTATTGCCAACGACCTGTTCTATTGGTCTACCGTAAAACGCGAACGAGGCTTGTCTTACCCTTATGATAGAAGTATAGAATTGTCAGTAAGATTGTCATTGTAAAAACACAAAAAAATAGTTATGAATAAAATATATTTATATATCACCCTACTTATAGCCCTCGTAGGATTATCTTCTTGTAGCGATTTCTTAGATGTTCAGCCCGCAGGACAGTTAGAACAAGAAAAACAGTTTAGCGATATGCGTGGCTTCAGAGACGCTATGTATGGAGCTTATGGCAAATTGGCTACAACAGATTTATATGGAGGCAATCTCTCTTATGCCTTTGTAGACCAAATAGGACAGATGTCGGGCTATGCTGCTTCTTCCGTGCCTGCTTATTTTGCTGGAGCATACGACTATAAAAAGAAAGAAGTAAGAAGTATTATTAATAGTATATGGTTCGGTCAATATCAGGCTATATCATATATAAACAACATCTTAAAACATATTAATACTACTGAGATTACCCACCCCGAGCTATCTATAATGCGCGGAGAATGCTTAGGGCTTAGAGCTTTCCTACACTTCGATCTTGCCCGGTTATTTGCCGAAGACTATCTGCAAAGCACTAAGACATCTCGAGGGCTACCTTACTCTACGTCCTTCGACCTAAATAACCGCAAGCTATATTCGTTACACGACACATATCAGCTCATACTTAACGACCTTGATGAGGCTGAAAAGCTGCTTGCTAACGACAATGTTGTAAACGTAGAAAAGAACCCTACTAACGATTATATGAAGGGCAGAGCCGTATTCTTTAACAAATATGCCGTAGCGGCTACTAAAGCACGAGTATATTACAGTATGGGAAAATACGACTTAGCTGCTAAATATGCCAAGATAGTAGTAGATAGTAAAGACAATTTTAGCTTGAAAAAACTTACCTCTATGGACGGAGTGAAAAGATTTCCTGCTACTAACGAACTTATCTTTGGGCTCTACAACACAACCCTCTCTAAAGAGATTGCACAAATGTTCCTATCACAAACAGCAAGAGGAACATTCTACGAAGGACGACGCGACCTCGAAAAGCTTTACGAAACCTCGTCCTTTACCGCAACAAGCTCGGATATAAGATACCCCTCTTTCTACAAGCTCAATACTCCCGGAAGCACACAGACATTCTCTTTTATACGATTATTAGAGAGCGAAGCACAAATAGCTACACTTCCTCTTCAGGGATTTACACTTATCCGCCTACCTGAAATGTATTATATACTCAGCGAAAGCCTCTTCGATACTAATAAAGAAGAAGCTATCAGCTATCTTAATAAGGTAAGAGCAAGCAGAGGATTAGACCCTGTAAGTAGCGATAAGACCGTTAATCGTGAGGCTTTTGAAAAAGAAATGCTACATGAACGTATGAGAGAAATGCCCGGAGAAGGACAAATATTCTATGCTTTAAAACATTATAATAAAAGCTTTACCGACTTTACTGGTACCAAGACCATTACACCTTCTACCGAAATTTTTGTATTGCCTTGGCCAGAGAATGAAACAGAATTTGGTAACAAATAAAAAAAATATAGAATATGAAAATGAAAAAAACATATATTTTTGCTCTTGTTGCAACAGCACTCATCACTGCTTTGAGTGCATGCAGCAATATAGACTACAATGGAGAATACAGCAAAGACGGATATTATAACACAAATAACCAAGTATATTTCTATTATAAAACTGCTGCCGACTCTATTATAAACTATTCCTTTAGTGGTAAACCTGACGACACATTAACACACACCGTTTATGTGCCGGTGAGGTTAGCAGGAAAACTTATAGACAAAGCGCAAACATTCAAGGTTGCTGTTAATGGCGCAAGTACGGCTAAAAGCGGAGAACATTATAGCGCTTTAGCTCCTGAATATAGTATCCCTGCTGGTGCTATGCAAGCCTACTTACCCATTAAGCTCATAAGAAAAAACCTATCCGAAGAGAAGAACGACTCTATAAAGCTAATACTAAACCTTATACCTACCAACGACTTAGGTACAAGATTTAGCAAAAGCAACAAGGTTACCATTACCTTCGATAACGTGCTTATGAGACCCGACTATTGGGACGTTTTAGAGCTTTGGGGTATTGGAACATATAGCCGGGCAAAGCATAAAATGCTATTGGGCTTTTATAACGGCGATGTAAAAGGTATATACGATGGGGTTACCAATAACCCACCTGAAGCTCTTTACAAGCTGTATGGTTATGTAGTAAAAATAAAAGAATACTTTGACGCGCATCCAGAAAAACAATAAAAACAAAAAACTTATGAAGAAAGCATACTTACTATTGATATTCGCTATAAGTTTGTCGTTATGCTCTTGCATAAACGACAACTCTACCGAAGCCGCTAACTCATCTTCGCTGTTAAGTCTTACCAAACCTTTGGATAAAACTTACAGCCTCAACAGGTGGGAAACACTTACCATAACACCACAAGTAGCACAAACTAATAAGCAAAAAGATATAAGCTATGAGTGGGAAATAAACTATAAGGTGGTATCTAAAGAGAAAGATCTCAAATATGTATGTGCTGACTTTGGAAAATTTCCAGCACGATTAAAAATAACAAACGGTGATGATATACGCTACTACGAATTTAATATCGACGTACAATACTCATACGGACAAGGCGTTTACGCACTGGCACAACATGAAGGAAAAGCCATACTTTCATATATACCAGATGGAGCAGAAGGGAAAACTTTTGCATTAGATGTGCTTAAAAAGAACAATCCTAACACAGACTTTACAGGGACTGCAAATGCTATCGACTACACTGTAGCCTCTGGAGGAAAGCCTCTAATGTACATAGCCGTAGGCAATCCCTCTAAGATATACGAGCTAAACCCTAACCTTATGACAATAGGATTCTCGATAGCTGCCACTGGCAACGTGTCATGGTTAAAGCGAGACCCACGCGGATACCCTGCCTTAATGTTAGTAAAAGAAGACGATAAGCTCAAAACACTACGCATGCTAAGTCCGTCGGCTACACTCGTACCTTACTCAAGCAACTGGGAAAAGAAAGTTAATGACAACACTCTCAATTTTGCTAATGCTGCAACACTATGGAAGAGTGAAGACCTACGTTACACACATGCCATAGCCTATTACGACAACACAGCAGGGCATCTCTTCGTACAAGCATCTCAATATCCTAAATCGCCTGATGAAATACTTAAAGGCAAGTTCTCTAAGCAGACGTTAATAGGCATAGGAGGGATTAATCAAGAACGAAAAATAGCCTTAATAACATATAATAAGGATACTCATAAATATGTTTTCTATCATATTTTCCCAGGATTCTTCTCTTCAAAGAAAGAAAAGCAACAAGAGCCTAATATAATATATCAAAAGGAAATGCCTGCTAACACTGGAATAAACGAAAACTCTATAGTATGCACTACACCTACCAAGAACCTCGTTTACTACTCTTCAGCAAACAAGATATATGGGTACAACGTGCTATCAAATGGGTCTTTCCCTACAGAGCCTCTTTTCTCTGTTGGCGAAGAGTCTGAAAACATCGTAGACCTATACATATCTCCTGATGACAGCAAGCTATATATAGCTACCAACAACACTAAAGGGAGCCTTGTAGGAAGCATTTACTGCTACAACTTAGTGGACAACAAGATGATATGGCAGAAGAGAAACATTACAGGGAAAATAGTAAAAATAACCTATCGTAATCCAGAAACGAAATAAAAGAAATGAAACTAACATCATTAAGAACATACACTACAGCAATAATCTTATTGCTGTCGTGTGTCTTTATTACCACTGCTAATGCAGATGATAATAAAAAGAAAGAAGAGAAAAAAGAAAAGAAAGAGAAAAAAGAGACAAAATTCGATAAACTTTTCAAAAACAAACTGGTAGACAAAGCTACCAGCAAATTTATTACAATATATAAAACAGACGGTAAACTTTACTTTGAGCTGCCTCTTAAATATCTGAAAAAAGAAATGCTACTCGGAGGAACCATTTCTTCTGTTACTGACCCTACATACATAACCGTAGGCATGAAAAACTTCAATCCCATTGACTTCTACTTTGAGAAGCAAGACAGTAGCATAGTAATGAAAACTCCTAACACCATCGTATACCAAGATAAAAACACTTCATTGCAAATGAAAGAGGCTCTCGCACTAAGCTACCGAGATCCTATTTTTACAGGTTTTAAAATAGAAGCCTACAACAATGACAGCACGGCGGTAGTTTTTGACGTAACTTCGCTATTAGGCAAACCAAGTACATTGCTACCTATAATACCTAAGAAAAATGGCGATTTTACTATTAATGGAACACCTAAATCGGAAATGTCGTACACAAAAGCCATTAAAAGTTTCGACGACAACCTTACCATTACTAATGATTTCAATTATAATATCACTGCCTCCATATTGTCAATACCTCTATCAAGCGATATTCCAAACACTATTGGGGTAACTTACAGCTTAATGCTATTACCAAAAAGCAATATGCGCCCTCGAATAATAGACTCACGCATAGGTGTTGCATCGACAAGGAAAATATTTTTCAAAAATGATATGTCAAAGAGCGATGTCGTCTTTTTAGCACATCGTTGGAAGCTCATACCAAGAAACAAACACGCCTATGCCAAAGGGAAACTATCACTGCCCGAAAAGCCTATACGATTCTATATTGATGATACCTTTCCACAAGCATGGAAAGAACCTATAAAGAAAGGAGTCTTAGCATGGAACAAAGCCTTTGAAAAAGCAGGATTTAAAAATGCTATCGAAGTAGCTGATTTCCCACAAAACGATAAAAACTTTGACCCTGACGACCTCGCTTTCTCTTGCATAAGATATGTGCCTAACAAAGCCGAAAACCCCTTTAGCGCCTCATGGGTAAATCCTGCCACAGGAGAAATAATAAATGCGTCTGTGTTCATCAATAGCAACATCAGATACTTACTACACAAATGGCGCTTCGTAGAAACAGCCGCCGCCGACCCTGAAGCACGCTCAGGAAAACTCTCTGACAAGCTATTCGCTGAAGGGCTCACCATGGTTGTAGCACAAGAAATAGGTAAAACGCTCGGGCTACTTCCTAACCCTGGAGCCTCATCTACTTATTCTGTAGAAAACTTACGCCGAGCTCAATTCACTAAAGTTAATGGGCTTACACCCTCTATCATGGACGACGTACATTACAACTACATCGCACAGCCTACCGACCACAATGCTACATTATGCAGCTACTCACCTGGCATGTACGATTATCATACCATAGAGTGGGATTATAGATACTTCGACACAGAAAAAATCTCTGCGTCTAAAGAAGCAAAAATATTAGAAGACCTTACAGATAAACGAGTAAAAGACCCAAGATATCGCTATTATCGCGAAAAAACAATATTATGGGACCCTCGTGTGCAACCGGGCGCACTTGGAGACGACCCTATAAAAAGAGCAAAACTTGGCATACAAAACCTAAATACCATTCAGAAAAATATACTCTCATGGGTGAAAAACGATGAAGATAGCCGTATAAAAGAAAAATTATACCTAAGCATAGCACAGCAATATTATGCTTTCTTTAAACAAGTAATGAGCTTAGTAGGAGGAATATATCTCAATGATATGAAAGAGTCGTCGGGAGTTCCACGCTACCAAGTAGTACCTAAAAACAAACAAAGAGAAGCTTTGCTTTTGGCTTTAGCAGAAGCATGCCACTTTAAGCACCATGCTAACACTACTTTAGAGAAACGTGGCTTTATAGCCATTAGCTACTACGACCAGCTACTTGAGTTTATTGGTTACGAACTAATGGGAGCTCGTACACGCGTAGCTGTGGCATCTCACCTCGATAACAAAGCATATACACAGAAAGAGTTTTTCGATGATCTCTTTAATGGCATCTTTAAAAGCGTATACGTAGGTAAAGCACCATCACAAGAAGAACGTATCTTACAACAAACCTTCCTTACCTACTCACGATCGGTTATAGCTAAATCTTCTGGGAAAAGCTCTATAGGAAGCAAATCGCTTAAAGACAGCAACAACATTATACCCACAACAGTAGGATATGGCAACCCAACATCGTCTTTAGCTCCAACTATAACTCCTGCTATGGTAGATAGATCGGATATATACTTTTATAGTAGTCTTCTTAAACTGAAGCCTATGTTAGAAAAATGCTTGAAAAAGAACTTACCTAACGATGCTAAAGCACATTATCAAATGCTACTTTTTAAGGTAAATAAAGAATTGGAGGATAAATAATGAGAAAACTTTTTTCATTTACAAATAATATCAAAACATTCTTCTTCTTTCTTATTTTTACTATAGGAACTAATGCCGTTGCAGGAAATTTCAACTTCCTCAAAAAGAAGAAAAAAGATGAAAACAAAACCGTAGAAGTAAAGAAAACACCATACGAACACGCACTAACCGATAAGCTTATAATGGGTAGTAAAGGGACTTTCATATCGCTTTACAAAACCGATGGCAAGCTGCTTATAGACTTGCCACGCACATCTATAGGGAAAGATATGCTCATCGGGGCCACGATAACATCAGTATCTAATCCGAAGTTAGGAGAACTGGGATTTAAAAATTCTAACCTTGTACACATACGCTTCATAGAAAAAGACAGTGTTGTTGTAATGCAAATTGTCAATACTGACCTCTTCTACGACCATAACAATGCACAAGCAGCTAAAAGCTCTACTAAAAATTATAATAATCTCGACTTCTGTACTTTCCCAGTTAAAGGACGTAGCAAAGATAACAAATCGGTGCTTTTCGATGCGTCCTCGTTCTTTTTAAAAGAAAATCGTTTCTTCCCGATCATAGAGACATCAACAGGGTCGCTAAAGGTAAGCTCCTCTCTAAAAGAAAATCTATCACGTATCACTGAGCTTAAAACTTTCGATACCAACGCATGTATAAAGATGGAACGTAGCTACCTTGCCACTATCTCTGGATCAAGTAAGGCAAACACCATTTACAACTATCCTGTAAGCATTGGGGTAAACTTTACCATTGCACTACTTCCTGAAATACCTATGACACCACGGCTTGCTGATACAAGGATAGGAGTATTCCAAATAGAAAAAGACGTAGAAGATAATGGAGCTATAGAAAAAGCTTATTTTGTAAAAAGATGGAGAATAGAGCCTAAAGATACTGCGGCTTATTTTGCAGGAAAGCTATCTGAAGCTGTAAAACCTATAGTGTTCTATATAGAAAACACCTTCCCTGACGGTTGGAAAGATGCTATTAAAGCAGGTATATTAAGGTGGAACAAGGCATTTGAAAAAATAGGTTTTAAAAACGTAATGCAAGTGCGCGACTTCCCTAAAGACGACCCAAACTTCGATCCCGACAACTTTAAATACTCATGCATACGCTATCTACCTACAACAGTAGAAAACGCCATGGGTCCTTCTTGGGTAGACCCTCGCACAGGCGAGATAATAAATGCTACAGTATTAGTGTACAACGATGTCATAAACACTATAGACAACTGGCGCTTCGTACAAACAGCACAATGCGATCCGCAAGCCCGAGTAGCACACATGCCTAAACATATATTACAAGAATCACTCGAATATGTCATAGCACACGAGATAGGACATACCTTAGGTTTTATGCATAACATGGCTGCATCTGATGCTTTTCCTACCGACTCTCTACGATCGGCAACCTTCACAAACACCTATGGTACTACACCTTCGATAATGGATTATGCCAGATTTAATTACATAGCACAGCCTGAAGATAAAGGAGTAAAGATGACACCACCTAACTTAGGAGTGTACGACTACTATATTGTAGACTGGACATATAGGCTCTTTCCTCACTCTAAGGGATATAAAGACGATGAAAGCAAGCTAAACGCTTTAATAGAGAAACACGCTAAAGACCCTATGTACCGCTACGGACTACAACAGGGAAGCACACGCTACGACCCATCTTCAATTGAAGAAGACCTAAGTAACGATCCTGTTAAAGCTGGAACTTACGGACTGAAAAACCTTAAATTCATCATTGATAATATGGACAAATGGCTTAATAATGATGATGATGGCACACGACGTAACGAGCTTTATCACGAAATACTTAATCAGGCTTACGGCTATATATATAACGTATATGCATATATTCCCGGCATCAAGCTATATCAAACGAGCGAATCGTCTAAACTCCCACGATACACTGTTATACCTAAAGCCAAGCAACGTGCTGCTGCACTCTGGCTTTTAAAGCAAGGTAAAGTGTTCGCTGATATGGGAAATGACAACTTAGAAAAGAAGCTACCATACGCTGGAAACAGACCTTTCAAACTTATGGCACATGACGTACAAGCTCTATCTATGATGGCTGCTTCAAAGCTAAACTTGTCTTTCTATCTCGATTCCACATCATATTCACCTTTAGAATATTTAGAAGATGTATACCAATATGTATTTCAGAAAACTATAAAAGCATCTGAAAAACTCGATCAATACGATATTGATATGCAAAGCATGTTCGTCCGATTACTCAAATCGGGCATAGAACAAGTAAAACAGGTAGCTAATGTTTACAACATACATACAGAGAAGTATGCAACTACATCACTAAACTTTGGTAAAGGAAATGGAGAGCCTGAACCTTTATGGGGAGTTACAGTAGGAAGAAACAGCGAGTTTATGCTCTTCTATGCACAAAAGCTGAGAAAACTACTGCAAGAACGAATAAAAACAACCTCTAACACATATATAAAAGCTCACTATATGATGCTACTTCGTAACATCAATTCCTATCTAAAATAAAAAGTAAAATATAAAATAACTTTGATTATTTAATTAATAACCGTACCTTAGTGGGCAAACAAAATAAAAACAAACAATATGGAAAAGATACAAACTTTAATCCTTGGCAGTGGACCTGCAGGATATACAGCAGCAATTTATGCTAGTAGAGCTAATCATAAGCCTGTTCTTTATGAAGGATTACAGCCAGGAGGACAGCTCACCACTACCACAGTGATAGAAAACTTTCCTGGTTTTCATGAAGGCATTGATGCTAATAAGCTAATGGCTGAAATGAAACAACAAGCACAATATTTTGGCACAGAGGTGCGTTCGGGGTCTATAGTAGAAGTAGACCTCAGTAAACGCCCGTTTATAGCTAAAGATGAACGAGGTAAAGAAATAGAAGCACAAACAATAATTATTGCCACTGGTGCATCTGCTAAATATCTTGGTCTGCCTGATGAAGAGAAATATCGCGGACAAGGCGTAAGTGCTTGTGCTACTTGCGATGGCTTTTTCTATCGTAAACGCACTGTGGCCGTTGTAGGTGGAGGAGACACCGCTTGCGAAGAAGCCATGTACTTATCTGGATTAGCTAAAAAAGTATACATGATTGTACGCAAAGACTATCTTCGTGCCTCAAACATTATGCGTCGCCGCGTGGAAGAACAAGATAACATAGAGATACTTTATAACACCAATACCGTAGGACTATTTGGGCAAGACGGTGTAGAAGGAGCACATCTCGTTCGCTTCAAAGGGCAGACAAATGAAGAAAAATTCGATTTGCCTATAGACGGCTTCTTCCTCGCCATTGGGCATAGCCCTAACACAAGCCTCTTCAAAGGTCAAATAGATATGGACGAACATGGATTTATCCTAACAAAAGGCTTCTCTGCAGCTACATCTATAGATGGGGTATATGCAGCAGGAGATGTAGCCGATCCTATATATAGGCAGGGGGTTATAGCTGCAGCCACAGGAGCTATGGCAGCTATTGAGGCTGATAAATTTTTACAATCGCTTAAAAACAAATAACCTCTTATTGCTTGTTATGAAATTTTCATTACTCCTTTTCTTAATAAGTTTCACCTTATCAAGTGCATGTCAAAGCACTACTAAGAAAGGTAAAAATATTAATACCGTTATGACTACTGCCACTATTAAGCCTCAGAAGACTACTTTCAGAAAAGCCACCAATGCCGAACTCAAGGCTCGCCTTACTGCAGAGCAGTATGCTGTTACGCAGAAAGCTGCTACCGAAAAGCCCTTTACCAACAAATACGATAAAGAGTTTCGACCCGGCATCTATGTCGATATTACTACAGGAGAACCTTTATTTCTATCTACAGACAAATATGATTCAGGCTGCGGATGGCCAGCCTTTAGCAAGCCTATAGACAAGAAACTCCTCGTAGAAAATACCGATAAATCGTTTGGAATGACAAGAACTGAGGTAAAAAGCCGGACTGGCAATGCTCACCTTGGTCATGTCTTCGATGATGGACCTATGGAAAAAGGAGGCTTAAGATATTGTATTAACAGTGCATCACTTCGCTTCATACCCCTTAAGGATATGAAACGCGAAGGATATGGTGCATACATAAAATTATTAAAACCTATGAAAGAAATATATGTAGCAGGTGGATGTTTCTGGGGAACAGAGCATTACTTACAACTTATAGACGGAGTAGTGGCTACAGAAGTGGGCTATGCCAATGGTAACACTCCTAACCCTACTTACGAAGACGTATGTACCGACCGCTCTGGCTATGCTGAAGCAGTACATATAACATACGACCCTAAGAAAATAAGTTTGGAATTCTTAATAAAACTTTTCTTTAAAGCCATAGATCCTACAAGCATCAATAAGCAAGGAAACGACCATGGCACACAATACCGCACAGGAGTATATTATACCGACAATGCGGATAAAGCCATAATAGACAAGGTCTTTAGCTTTGAGGAAAAAGCCATTGGTAAGCCTCTTGCCGTAGAACGATTACCTTTAAAAAACTTCTACAAAGCTGAGGAATATCATCAGGACTATCTTTTGAAAAACCCTAATGGATATTGTCATCTGCCACAATCCTTATTTGAATATGCCAAAAAGGCAAAAGAAAAGAAATAAGAAAAAACAAAACTAAAAGAAGAAAAGCACCTATACCCTACTATCTAATATAGGAGCTATATAAAAACAAAATAAAAAAAAGAGGGATCATCACAAGGAATAATATCCTTTGAGATGATCCTTCTATAATTAAATCAATATGCTGTTATTAACTTGCTTTGCCGCTTTTTATCTATCATCTCACGGCGAGCCTGCCTCATCATCTCTATACGAGCACTAACATTACTTTCACTTTCCTTGTTTGCTGAAATCAACTTACTCATTTCTATTGTCTTTATTATTAAACTTAAAAACATAGCTTTGCTTTCATTACAAAACTGTTTCCTTTCGGAAATGCTGCAAAGTTACACTTAAAGGATATTATAACTCAAAGTTTGCTCCATAATATTATAGCTGCACACTGTTTTCTTGACTTACGGCAATATCATTGATATGTATCAACAAAGGCATATTTATCTTCTTTTACTTACTATAAACAAGCGGCATTAGAGCTTTTTTTCGTACCTTTGTACATGTAATATTATCGAGTAATTAATAACCCGTAAGACCAAAGGGGTCTTACACAAAAGAAGAAAGGAAAATTATGATGACTATTTTTGGTATTTTCACCATTGTTGCAGCAACAGTTGCTGAAATTTTAATTGTTTCGAGAAAGATTAATCTCGACTAACAATCCCCCCTATTGATATTTATTTCCAATAGCACATTCACCTATTTGGCGAATGAATACAAGTTAAGGCGATGCTTATTAAAACAATAAGTATCGTTTTTTTTTGTATAAATAAGCCCTTAAAATGCTATTTAGCTTAAAAACATACCACAGTAACACATATTATATACATATAAAACTGCTATACATAATATTAATGTTAATATGATATGTTAAAACATTTCCATTTTCTAAATAGGCTTTTCTCCATCTTTTCCACCTAAGTTTAGCAATATGGTATTCGTTGTTTATACTTTATCTTAGTACCTTTGCAGGCGACAAATTTTAATTTATGCTGCCTCTCATAGATAGAGATTATATCCGCTCTGATAGTGCAGTTAACGTATAAAAGAAGAAAATGAAAAGATTATCAAAAGAACGGAGCAGCATGCTTCAAGGTGTACTATTTATGGCACTCTTTGCTTGTGCATCATTTTATTTTGGCGATATGAGCTGGGCAAAAGCTATATCCTTCTCACCTATGATCATAGGTATTATCCTTGGTATGATCTATGCTAACACCTTACATTGTAACTTACCTTCTACATGGATACCTGGTATAGTATTCACCTCTAAACGCATACTTCGTTTCGGCATTATACTATATGGCTTTAAGCTTACCTTTCAGGACATCACTGCGGTAGGGTTACCTGCCATAATCATAGATGCCATCATAGTAGTAGTAACCATTTGTGGTGGTATGTTTATAGGTAAATTGCTAAAAATGGATAAGGACATTGCTCTTCTCACCTCTGTAGGCTCTGGTATCTGTGGAGCTGCAGCAGTGTTAGGAGCTGAGTCGGCTATACGCACAAAGCCTTACAAGACAGCAGTAGCTGTGGCAACCGTAGTTATCTTCGGTACACTATCTATGTTTTTATATCCTATCCTTTATCGTGCTGGAATATGTAATCTGCCTGCTGGCGAAATGGGTATCTTTACAGGTAGCACGGTACACGAAGTAGCTCATGTGGTAGGTGCTGGTAATGCCATGGGTGCAGATGTAGCAAGTAGTGCTATCATAGTAAAGATGATCCGTGTTATGATGCTTGTTCCTGTAGTGCTTGTATTAAGCTGGATGGCAGCAAGAACAAATAAAACAAACAGTGAAGGTGGTAAAGGTAAGGTAAACATTCCTTGGTTTGCAATATTGTTTTTATTAGTAATCTGCTTTAATAGTCTTAACTTATTACCCAAAGGCTTAGTAGAATTTATACAGACCATTGATGTCTTCCTTCTTACTATGGCAATGACGGCTCTTGGTGCCGAGACAAGTATTGACAAATTTAAAAAAGCAGGATTTAAGCCTTTCCTTTTAGCTGCTATCCTTTACTGCTGGTTATTGGTAGGTGGATACTTTTTAGTAAAGTTCATAGTACCCACGCTTATATAATGACATTATAATATAGAGTAATATTTTTTCAAACGGGGCATAATATTTATTTCTATTGAAAAATATCTTTTCCCCTTTTAAATATTGGCAGACTTTCTCTTAGCTACGCCTTTGCGTGCTTTCATAAAGTCTGCCTTTACTATGTTATTAACACTGTTTTTAGAATATACTAAAAACTATGACTTATATACCACTAAAACATATCAACCCAAGCTCATAAAGATAAGGCGTATAAGGTTATATATCTATAAAAGCTCCTGCGCTTTATATGTACTATTGCCTTATAAGGTTTCGCCCTGCATCTATACGTAAAAATATAAATAAAAGTATGGTAAAGCCCCATAACGAAGACCCGCCATAGCTAAAGAAAGGCAGAGGAATGCCTATAACGGGAGTTAGTCCGAGTACCATTCCTACATTTATAAATAGGTGAAAAAAGAATATTCCTGCCACACAATATCCATAAATACGCCCAAACTTAAATGTTTGCCGCTCCGCAACATGCATTATACGCAATATAAGGCAGCAAAACAATACCAATACAGATGCCGAACCAAGGAAGCCTTCTTCTTCTCCTACTGTACAAAAGATAAAGTCGGTATCTTGTTCGGGTACAAATTTAAGCTTTGTTTGTGTGCCATTCAGAAATCCTTTACCTCGCAAACCACCAGACCCTATGGCTATCTCGCTTTGATGCACATTATATCCAGCACCTGCCAAGTCTTCATCTAAGCCCAAAAGCACATTTATACGAACACGCTGATGAGGCTGCATAACATTGTTAAGAACATAATCAGCCGAATAAAAAAACGCTATTGATCCTATGGCAAAGAGCGATATATAAAAATAATGTGGGAAACGGGAATTAAGACCATTATAAATAAAATATCCTATAATAAAGGCTGAAAAGATAAGTTGCACCCAAACAACATCGAATGGTATGACAAACTCTGAGAACAACACCGCTATTAAGGTAATAGAAAACATATATATCAACAAACGTTTCGTCTTCTTTTTATCGCCTAAATATACCCATATCATAGAAATAGAAAAGAGTTGTACAAGAAACAACACTACAAACTTACCCACCGAAGTAGGCATATCCCATAACATTACGTTTTCATATTTTATACCTACTACAAAATATATTATCATAGATAGACCTGTGAAGAGAAAAGCACCGGGCATACCTTCACGATAAAACATAAAAAAGAAAGAGAGATACACTAAGGCAGAGCCTGTCTCACGCTGCCCTATGATGCAAAGCATAGGAAGGAAAATAAGTCCGCAAGCTATCATAAAATGTTTCCTATTACTCATAGTAAACCCATAGACAGACATAAATTTTGCTATTGCTAATGCCGTAGCAAACTTAGCAAACTCAGCTGGCTGCAATCGTAATGGTCCTAATACAAGCCACGATCGTGAGCCTTTTATGCTATGAGGATTAAAGATAGTGGCAAAAAGCAATAACACTAATAGCCCATAGACAATATAAGCAAAGGTGTCAAAGAAGCGATCGTTCATCATAAGAAGAACAAAACCAAGGCAAATGGAAGTACCTATCCAAATAACCTGCATTCCAGAACGCGTAGAAAGCGAAAATATTTCGGTATCACCATAAGTGTAGCTCGCACCACACACACTTATCCAGCCAAATATAAGGAGGGCAATATATATACATATTGTCCACCAATCTAAGGAGCGAAGTACTCCGGGCTGTTTGTCGGCAGAATAATTACTTGGCACTATATATTTATTTTTTATATTTTTCTTCATCAGAAGGATTCTTATCCTTCTTGTCGTTATCATTATCTTTTTCGCTCTTTCCTCTACCTATATTATCATCTGTCTCTGGACGAATAATAGGATCGTTAGGGAGCTGTGGCTTATTCTTTTCTTTTTTCTGAGCATCAAGGCGAGCCTTTTCAGCTTTTGCCTGCTGTATCTCTTCTATCATTTTCATTTCATTAATATGCCTGATAGAATCTTTTATTTGTGTAACCCGCTTAATAGAGTCTATACGAAGCGAATCAGCCTTTGTAAGCGGCCGTTTAAAGGAATAAGATATATGTCTCTTTTGTATCTGGTCTGCTTTAGCCATATCGCCAGGAGTAAGTTTCCCGTTAAGATATTGCTCTATCATTAATGACCCTATAGGCACACCATAGACAGCTCCAAAACCACCATTTTCCACATATACCGCAATAGCTATTTTAGGTTTCTCCACAGGAGCAAAACCCATAAAGACAGAATGGTCCTTGCCACGATTCTGGGCAGTACCCGTTTTTCCTGCTAAGGAATAACCCGGATGGGGGGCTCCTGCACAAGTACCATCATACACCGAGCGCACCATACCAGCTACTACCCTCTCATAAGCCCTCACACTGCCCATTGTGCGATGATGCTTAATATATTTTTTATCTATCTTCCTACCCTGTATCTTCCTAACTACATGAGGCGTGATAAAGTAACCACGGTTAGCTATCGTCGCACCAAGGTTAGCTATCTGAAGAGGGGTAAGATTAACCTCGCCCTGACCGATAGATATTGATATTACCGATAAGGGGTTCCACCTGCCTAAAGCATGGTCGTAAAACTGCGCATTTGGTATCATTCCACGCTTTTCGCCCGGTAAGTCTATACCCAGCTTATACCCAAAGCCCATTGATACCATATAGTTTCGCCATACTGTCATAGCCTCATCAAGACTTTTATATCGCCTACGGTTAGAGAGCATGTGATATAAGCCCCAGCAAAAATAAGCATTACATGATGTTCCTATAGCTGGCACTAAAGATAAAGGTGAGGCATGAGCATGACAGCCAAGATGAAGACCTTTAAAATAAAAGCCATGATGGCACGCATAACGTGTAGAATCGGAAATGATACCTTCGGTATAAAAGGTTACTGCTTGCCCTGTCTTAAAGGTAGACCCTGGAGGATACTGTCCCATAATGGCACGATTGAGCAAAGGCTTTGCAGGGTCAAGCATTAGCTCATGCTGTGTTTTACCACGCATCTTTCCTATCATCTGGCGCGGATCAAAGGTTGGCGATGACACCATAGCAAGCACCTGTCCCGTCTTAGGCTCTATAGCTACAATAGCTCCTAACTTGCCTTCCATCAAACGTTCTCCAAGCTGCTGAAGAGAAGCATCTAAACCTAACTGTATATCTCTACCGGGCTTAGGCTTTTGATCGAATTTGCCATTCTGATAACGACCTTGTATCTGGCCGTGAGCATCGCGCAATAGTATCTGCACACCCTTCTGACCACGCAAATCTTTTTCATATTCACGCTCTACACCCATCTTTCCTATATAGTCGCCGGGCTGATAATAACTATCTTTCTCTATATCTGCCTGACTTACCTCTGCCACATCGCCCAGCAAATGTGCTCCTATAGGCTGTTGATACTCACGCACGCTACGCTTCTGGACATAAAAACCTGGGAAACGATATAAACGCTCTTGAAAAGCACTAAACTCTTTATCTTTTAATTGACCCATAAAGAGCTGTTGAGTAAAGCGCGAATAGCCCGGATTTTTGCTGCGATCCTTAATATCTTTCATACGCTGTATGAAAAAATCCTTTGTGATATTAAGCGATTTACAAAAGTCGAGAGTGTCTATATGTCCTTTCTCTTCGTTCATCACCACCATAACATCGTAAGCAGGCTGATTATAAACGAGCAGCTTACCATTACGGTCTGTTATAATGCCTCGTGAGGGATATTCTATCTTTTTTAGAAAAGCATTAGAGTCGGCACTCTTCCTATAGTCATCACTGGCTATCTGAAGAGTAAAAAGGCGCATTATGAAAGCTACCACAATACCTATAGCTACCGCGCTTAATACTAATCTGCGCTTTTCAAAATCATAATTTTTCATCTACTGCCTTCTTACATTCTCTATTACAAGAATTAACACCGTAGTAAGCAGCGTGCTACTTAATATATATGCTCCCCACGCTAAAAAATTAAAGAAAGAAAACATATCAAGCGAAAAGAATACTACGTTATAAACAAGACTCATAAAGAAAGCAAACAAAGCATAGTTGCCCAGTCCTAACGTATCCATACCGGGTAGCAACGCTTCAGAGCTTTCACGAGGAAGAAAAGGCATCAAGACAAAAGGCTGAATGGCACTCATCAGGGTAAGCGAAAAGGAAGATATACCCGGAGTATTAGAAAAAACATCTATAAACAACCCCATGAAAAACGACCATAACATCATGCCCCAACGAGGATAATTACGACGAAACTGTATTATAAAGTAAACGTATAATAATGGTGTAGCTATACCAAAGAGGTGAACGTGATTAAGCACAAACACCTGTAAAAGGATTAGTAAAACAAACCAACCTAACTTTTTAAAAAACTCTACATCCATTATCCTTAGTTTGTCTTTTGTGTAGTACCTTGTCTTTCGAGAGGCTTTATAGAGTCTATAGCAGCCTGCATTACCTCTAACCTCTCTTTTATAGAAGCATCATCAAGCACACAGACATCACGCAGGTTACCAAAGTCGGTAGATAGCTTTATAGCTAACCTATAAGATAAGCCATCTTCTGAATTGTATACATGCTTTATCTTACCCACCAAAATGCCAGCAGGGAAGATAGAAGAATAACCACTTGTAACCACTCTGTCGCCAAGATTAAACTTAGCATGGCGTGGCACATCGTCAAGATAAGCTATATCGCTCGCACCACCTCGCCAATGTAGATAGCCAAAGTAATTACGACCCTGAATGGAACAACTTATATTCGACTTTGAGTTTAGCACTGGTATCAATACCGAATAATGGCTTCCTGCAAGATATACAACACCTACCACACCATTACCACAAGCCACACCCATATCTTTGTGTACACCATCTGAAGTACCTTTGTTGATAGTAATGAAATTGTCGGTCTTGGTAAGAGAATTGTCTACTACCTTAGCAAGTATCATCTTATACTTTGTAAGGAAACGATACTGCCCACGTTTAAGATAGGCAGTATCTTTTGTTTTATCGTATAGCTTAGCATACAATTCCTTATTCTCCTGCTCAAGCAAGAGGTTACGACGCGTAAGACCTTCGTTTACCTTTGTTAATGTAAAGAAAGAGCTTATCTTTGAGCTTACGTCATACACTGTTCCGCTAATATAATTTGCCGTAGTAAACCATACACTGCCCTGATAATCGTTAAAACGAAACAGTAGTATTAGGCTAAACACCTCTAACACTACAAACAAAAACCAATGCCTATACTTAGCAAGAAACTCTATGAGGTTGTGCATCTATGCTACAATAGCTTATCTCATAAGAAATGAGAAACGATCTACATTCTTTAATGCTATACCTGCTCCCTTTGCCACACTGTGTAAAGGATCTTCAGCTATATGGAAAGGAATATTTATCTTCTCTGTAAGACGACTATCAATGCCACGCAATAAAGCACCACCACCACTTAAATAAATGCCGTTCTTTACTATGTCTGCATAAAGCTCTGGGGGAGTACTTTCTAAAGCAGAAAGCACAGCGTTCTCTATCTTTGCTACCGTCTTATCTAAGCAATGAGCTATCTCCTGATAACATACAGGCACCTCCATAGGCAAGGCAGTAATACGATTAGGACCATGAACAACATAATCCTCAGGAGCTTCTTCGCCAAGATCGGTCAAAGCAGAGCCTACATGCAGCTTTATACGCTCTGCCATACGCTCAGAAACCTTTACATTATGCTGCCTGCTCATATACTCCTGAATGTCTGCCGTTAGCTCATCGCCTGCCACACGGATAGAATTGTTACAAACTATACCACCTAAAGAAATAACAGCTATCTCGGTACTACCACCGCCTATATCTACTATCATGTTACCCTCTGGAGCCTCTACGTCAAGCCCCATACCTAAAGCAGCTGCCATAGGCTCAAAAATCAGATAAACATCACGCCCATCGGCACGCTCGGCAGAATCGCGAACGGCACGAAGCTCCACCTCAGTAGAGCCTGAAGGCACACCTATAACCATACGCAATGATGGCGAAAAGAAACGGTTACCACTATGCACCATCTTTATAAGCCCACGTATCATCTTCTCGCAAGCAGAAAAATCGGCTATAACACCATCACGAAGCGGACGAATGGTACGAATGTTCGGATGCTCCTTTTCATACATCATCTTAGCATCGCCACCCACTGCTATCATCTTATCAGTGCGACGATCAAGAGCTACTACAGATGGCTCATCAACAACTATTTTATCATCACTAATAATGATGGTATTTGCTGTTCCAAGATCCATCGCTATTTCTTGGATAAATGAAAACAATCCCATTAATTTTTTTATTTTATTTTTATATTAATATCGTTTTTTCTTATTTAGCAAACCATTCATGAATGGCTGTGTCATAACTGCTACTAACGGCAAAAGCACGCTCGGCAAAGGTCTTACGATCGTCTAAATCGGTCTGTGCTCCCTTTGTGTTAAGTATCTGCAATAACACTGGATATTCTGCCTTACTGGGCACTATCACAACGTCTTTAAAATTCTTAGCACCTGCACGGATTAAAGAAATACCGCCAATATCTATCTTCTCGATAATATCTTGCTCCGAAGCACCACTTAACACCGTTTGCTCAAAAGGGTAAAGATCTACTATCACCAAGTCGATAGCAGGTATTTCATACTCTTTCATTTGGGCAAGGTCGCTCTCATTTTCACGACGAGCTAATATACCTCCAAAAATACGCGGGTGAAGAGTTTTCACCCTACCTCCTAAGATAGAAGGATAAGAGGTTATCTCCTCCACCTTCTGACACTTATAGCCTAACTCTTCTATGAAAGAGTGAGTGCCTCCTGTACTAAGAAACTTAACACCTTTTTCGTTCAACTTAGCAAGCACATCTTCAAGGCCATCTTTGTGATAAACCGAAACTAAAGCGGTTTTAATCTCCTTTGTTCCAGACATTATATAAATTCTTTTATGGATTTAATATGCAAAGTTAATAATTCACATGAGGAAACAAGCATTTTTTCATATAAAAAAAAGCAGAATACTAAGATATTATTCTATTTTTACCTTCTTTGCTATTAAGAAAGGAAACAGACACGACACCATTACCAATACAAAAAAGACCTTATACCCTAAAGCCTCTGCTAAAGCACCTGCAAAAAGACCTGGAAGCATCATAGACAACGCCATAAAACCCGTACAAAGAGCATAATGGCTCGTCTTATGCTCACCCTGACTAAAATATAACATAAAGAGCATATAAGCACTAAAACCAAAGCCATAACCCGCATTTTCTATAAACACTGCAAGTGCGATAAGAAAAATACTCTTAGGCATAGCAAAGCCCAGATAAACGTAAGCCAGATTAGGTAAGGTGATGGCAAGTGTCATAGGCCATAACCACTTACGAAGACCATCTCTGCTTGCTGCCAAACCTCCTAAGATGCCACCTCCCAACAAGCCAACCACACCCACTATACCATTTACCATACCAAAGGCTTCTAAAGACAAAGCCAAGCCACCTTTAGATATATCTGCGCGCAAAAACAATGGTCCTATAGGGTTAAGTAATGCCTCTGGAAGGCGAAAAAGTAGCATAAAACCTATTGCCATTAATATTTGCTTCTTCTTGAAAAAGCTAACAAAAGTGGACACAAACTCGCTAAACAAGTAAGATACTGACAAGCTCTTATGCTCTGCCTTTCTCTCTACATTAGGCAATACTAACTTATGGTAAACACTAAGTCCTATAAAAAGACCTGCCAAACCATAAAACACTAACGACCACGAGAGCTGTACCTTCATATATGCTTGCAAGAAGCCAGCCAATGCTACTAAGCCCCCTTTGCCTATGATGAGGGAAATGCGGTAAAAGGTAGAACGAATACCTACAAAATAAGCCTGCTGCTGCTCTGTAAGCCCAAGCATATAAAAGCCATCAGCACCAACATCGTGTGTAGCACTGGTAAAGGTAAGAAGCCAAAAGAAACATATCGTACCCTGTAACCAATAAGAAGTGTTTATGGTAAAGGCAACGCCTGCAAATGCTGCTCCTAATAACATCTGCATGGCAAGTACCCACCAACGCTTAGTCTTAATAAGATCTAAAAAAGGACTCCATAAAGGTTTTACTACCCAAGGAAGATAAAACCAAGATGTATAAAAAGTAGTTTCCGCATCGCTCAGACCCATCTGCTGATAAAATACTAACGAAACGAGAGTAACAGCAGCATAAGGCAAGCCCTCTGCAAAATATAAAGATGATACCCACGACCAAGGGGTTATTTCCTTATTTGTTTTCAATGGTTATACAATTTTAAATAAATACAGATAATAACATCTTGCTAAAGATATTATTATATTTATATCATCATATAATACATTTATCCCTTACTAAGAGTAAAAACTCATTAATCTATAACTACCCTTGTCCAGCCATGCTTATCGGCTACAGTGCCATACTGTATGCCACGAAGAGTCTCGTATAGCTTTGTAGACCAAGCTCCCGGCTTATCACCATAGCTATACACCTTACCCGTTTCTATATCGTCTAAATGGGATATAGGCGAGATGACCGCAGCCGTGCCACAAGCTCCTGCCTCTTCGAAAGTATCAAGCTCCTCTTCCAAGATAGGACGACACTCCACCTTCATACCAAGATCTTCTGCTATCTGCATCAAGCTCTTATTAGTAATAGAGGGAAGGATAGAGCTCGACTTTGGTGTAACGTAAGTATTATTCTTAATACCAAAAAAATTAGCTGCACCACACTCATCGACATATTTCTTCTCCTTAGAATCTAAATAAAACTCAGAAACATAACCCTTCTCGTGAGCCAGCTTATTTGCTTTAAGAGAAGCTGCATAGTTACCACCCACCTTATATTTACCTGTGCCAAGAGGGGCAGCACGGTCGAACCTACGCTCTATAACATACGGATTAGACACAAAACCTCCCTTAAAATAAGGACCCACTGGAGTCGCAAAAATAAGAAACAAATACTCCTTTGAAGGCTTGACACCTACATTAGCACTTGTACCTATGAGCAAAGGACGAAGATAAAGCGATGCACCACTCTCGTATGGCGGGATATATGCTTGATTGAGCCTAACAACCTTCTCTGCCATCTCTATAAAAAGATCTGTAGGAACCTCTGGCATAACAATACCTCTACAAGTTTCCTGCAAACGAGCGGCATTCTCTTCTGCACGAAACAGACGCACTTTACCGTCAGGACAACGATAAGCCTTCAAACCCTCAAAAGCCTCTTGCCCATAATGCAAGCACGTTGCTGCCATATGAAGCTTTAAATATTCATCTGAACTTATTTCTATTTCGCCCCACTTGCCATTGCGATAATAGCAGCGGACATTATAGTCTGTTGGAACATAACCAAATGACAAACCAGACCAATCCAAATTTTTCATAAAAAAATCGCGTTTTAATACCTTTTAAATAGTTTAAGACAAAGTTAAACAAAATACCTATAGTAAGCAACCTTTTAGGACTAAAAGTAAACTTATTTATGTAATATATTTTTTAATTATACAATTTACACAAATACTTGCACGCTTTGCTTAAATGTGTGCAAAATGAAAGTTTCATATACCTCACGGCAGAATTAAAACACAAAGAAAAAACTATAAAAACCCCTTGATAATCTTTACTATTACTAAACATCAACTTTTGCTATAGAAAACATCACCTTTTCACAAGGAAAAGATGATGTTTTACTCACCAAGAGATGACCTTTTATAACTCTTTGTATAGCAAATAGTTATAAGGCTATTTCAGACCTCCATGCTTAAAGAATGCGAGTAGTTACGCCCAACTTTAAAACTGGATAAAACTTTAATTTATCTACTATATTAGATACCTCTTTAGTATCTTTTGACAAATCGTCAATATTAAGCTCAGAGCCGTTCTGGTAAACCTTTAGCTTGCCCATAAACTGGCAGCCTAATTCAAAGCGAACCCCTACTCTGTGCTTTGGTATGGCACGCCCAAAACCTAAACCTAAATAAGGACGGAAGCTATTTACACGCAATTCGCCTTTAACATCGCCATTATTATCAATACTTATCTTGTTTTTTCCAAGCTCTATACCTACCTTGCCTTCTAACTCTGGGTGGCTTGCTATTTGCTCTTTCACCTCGTCGCTATGCCCGGTGAACTCTGCTATAGTAGCACCACCAAAAGAGAAACCTGCTGCAACAAAAAACAAGCTATTTCCACCAAAAGGATAATAATTGGCTTTAAGATCGAAGGTAGTACGCTTAAAATCTATCTTTCCCTCTACCCCTTTGCTAAAGGTATATTTCTTATCATTTACTGAAACAGTATTATCAACATCAAAATTATTACTTATTTTTATACCCGGTATTATGTTTACTCCAAGACTAAGCTCTAAGACGCTCTTATAATTACTTGCTACAGAAAAGCCTATACCCTCTGTACCTGCACTTACCTGCACTCCTACTCTATCAAAAACGCCACGTTTAAAATCCTCGCCTTGAGCCTTTAACCCTGTATAGCATAATAAGCTCATAGCAAAAAACAAAAATAATCTTTTTTTCATAATAATCTTTTTCTTGTAATTTTATAAATATATAATTCCTATTCTCTGCTGCAAAGATACATATTTTTTCTTATATAAAACTTTTTTATATATTTTTTATCTTCGTAAAAGCAAATCTTCTTATATAAGAACATATATATCCTCACACAGAAAGTGGCTAATATTTCTTAGGCGGATTTCTACGTTCTTTCTCTGCAATGAAGCCTGTACGATAAGCGTACAATAGCTCTTTTAAGGCGTTTATCTGCATACGAAGTTCTGCCCCCTTATCGGTATCAGCTACACGGATACGCCGCTGATTCATTTCCACTATCTGTGTGGTACTCACAATGTCGGTACCTCGCTTAATAGCATCTTCTGCCGAGGTAAAAGGCTCGTGCTGCACTAACTGAAACCCCCTCGAATGGAACACAAGGGTATATCCTGCAATGCCCGTTTCCTTATGATAAGCCTCAGACAATCCTCCGTCTATAACCATGAGTTTACCTCCTGCCTTAATAGGATTTTCGCCTTTTGCTACATGCACAGGCACATGACCGTTTATAATATGTCTGTTTGGCTTAGGCACATCAAATTCGTCTAAGATCATATCGGCTATCTCCTCTTTATCGCGCATTGTGAAATAAGCTCCTTTAGGCTCTTTATGCGTGGCCTTATCTTCTATAAAATAACGCTCAAAGGTAGCCATCTTTGCCTTATCGAAAAGCGGGCTATCGGCTCCACACCATAGGTACAGAAAAAAGTCGATAGCATATTGTGGGTCTATACCTTCATCGTTTTCTGTCCCTTTCTGAAAAGCGCGACGCACTATAACCCCTATATGATGAAGAAGCTCTCTGCCTTTAGCTTTTAGTCCGGGATAGATCTCTACCTCTTTAAGCTCTCCTTCTTTTGTCAGTGGTATAGAAGCATGATAGAGAAGGTTGTTGTTAATAATGCGATACATACGCCCATGTAATAACAGCTGGCGTATATGTTCTTGCAATCTCTCACTCGTTGTAAAAGACTGCTGCAACTTATCTATAAGAACTTGTTCCTCTGAGGTTAACGCATTCGGATTTTTAGAGTCTATAGTAGGGAAGTGGCATGAGCGCATATCATATACATGCCCCTCTATGGTGATAGTGCCTTTTTTATAATCTATATGCTTTAAAAGTTCTCTATCTTGCATTTTCCATAAGGGGTAACGCTCAAAGAGCTGCGATTCTATCTTAAACTGCAATATACTAATAGCCTTATGCATTTGTGCCAACAACGTTTTATTACGCTCATCTATCTTATCCTCTACAAGGATTTTCGGATAAAATTCCTTACAAGGGTCGTCGCTATATGTGTCCATAGCGAAGGTAGCTAAATGTATTAAGTTAATGCCATACCCATCTTCTATGGTGCTCATGTTAGCATAGCGCAGAGCTATACGTATTACATTACATATACAGGCAGCGTTACCTGCTGCTGCCCCCATCCATAAGACATCGTGATTACCCCATGTAATGTCCCAGTTATGATAATTCTTTAATGTATCCATTACAATATGTGCCCCTGGTCCACGGTCGTAAACATCTCCCAATATATGTAGCTGGTCTATTACTAAACGCTGTATAACCTTACAGATGGCAGTAATGAAATCGTCAGCACGCCCCGTAGTAATAATAGTAGAGATAATGGCACTGATATAATCGGTCTTATCCTTATCATCGGAGTTTTCATGAAGCAGTTCCTGTATGATGTAAGCAAAATCTATGGGTAGTGTTTTACGCACTTTAGACCTTGTATACTTACTTGATACATCACGACAAACTTCCACTAAGCGGTATATAGTAATATGATACCAGTCGTTAATATCCTTTTCTTCTTTTTTAACAAGCTCTAATTTCTGCTCTGGGTAATAGATAAGCGTACACAAGTCTTTCTTCTCAGATGTGCGCAAAGTATCTCCAAAAAGCTCATTTACCTTTCTTTTAACATTACCAGAGGCGTTTTTCAATACATGCTGAAAAGCCTCATATTCGCCATGAATATCTGCAAGGAAATGTTCGGTACCCTTAGGCAAATTCATAATAGCCTCTAAATTGATTATCTCTGTTGCAGCATCGGCAATAGTAGGAAAGGTTTGAGAGAGAAGTTGCAAATACTTCTCATCTTTTTGTAAATCGTATAATTTATTTGTCATAATAATCGTTATTATATAATTATATTTATTTTCGCTTATTAAATATTTTATCTATCTGCCTTGTTGTCCTATTATCGAGTGTAGGTAAAGGCATAAATCCTTCTTCAAGCTGGGTAAACTGCTGTAAAACTTTAATCATGCAGCACGTAAACTTATACAGATGTGCTTTTTTAAGTAGTTCTTTTAAGCGGTCCTCATCATAATCGTTATATTTTAAAAGGATATGTAAGTCGCACAAATGCTTTAAGCTCATAGTCTTTTTCTTATAAAGCAGCTTCATATAATAACAAGCTATAACAATGTCTTTTAACATAGTATCACAAGATAAGTCTTCTTCTTTAAAGAGCTTTTTATATAGCTTCTTACTATGTTTGCCTCTATATTCTTCTATAGATAGTGTGCTTTTTGGCTTTAACAGTGGAAACCTTGTTATGCCTTGCGTATCTATAGCAGGGGCATCTATTTGTAAACGCTGTATGCTATAGTCTATAATATCTCTAACGCCCTCATCGTCTGCATAAAGAAAAATACGTTTCCACTGCTCGTTATTAAGACTTCGCAGACTAAGAGTTTGATTAACGGGTAAAGGGTTGTTATAATGCTCTTTATATAACCCTGCTGTCAATAAGCTTTTTACCGCGTCCTTTTCCTGCTCTGACATCGCAAACTGGTATACAGAGTCGATTATTTTCTTATAAAAAACAATAGTCGCTTCTGCCGTCTCCTCTGCTTTTATATCGCTATTTAGTACTCTCGACTTAATGACCCCTATCCTCTTGCTCCAGCCTTTTCTTATAATAGCTTCCTTTTCCTGCTCATCATCAATAACAAAAGTATCTATCTTCTTTATTAAAGGAACAAGATATAAATACGATTTTAACAGTTTTGCTTTTGGCTGCTCTTTCTTTCTTTCAAAAGAGTTTAGGCTCCAATAAGAAGATAAGGCAATAGGGATATTTTTCTTTGACGCTATTTTAGCACAACGACAGGTGGTTTTATCCCAACAAGAATGTATATGAACAATGTCAGGGCTTAGCTCTGCTAATATTTTTACAAACTCTGTATAATCCTTTGCCAGAGCTATATCGACATATTCCTTCTCACCTTCTATCAATGTTTTTATACAGTCCGACCTAAGGTCTAACTGTTTCATATTCTCAACGTAATGTAAAACTTTCATCATAGCTTATGTGAGATGAAATCATATTTATTAGCACGGCGATACATAATGATAACTTTTAGCTTGTGCCATACCATTATTATTTCATAAGGGATAACCTTCCACACAGGTATTATTACCCCTAACGACTTACTCCTTTTATTAAATATCACACAGCGCAAGATAATTGTTATAAGAAGTGATAAGAAAACAGCCCCTAAGATTATCTTACTGTTTGTAAGCCAACCTAATATTCCAGCAGCTATAATAGCTATATAATTAAGGTATAATGCCCATTGGTCTATATTAAACCATATCCTATGGCTTATACTTCTTGCTAAATGCTTTCTGTCCTCTATATAGAAAAGGTGCTTATCACGATAGCTCTTCTCTGTTGGTGTAGGCTCTGTTAAGGTGCCTTCCTCACTGTTTACAAAAGAAAGGTTGCCTTTTATAGCAAATTTATTAACCAGAAAGTCGAACTCTCCACGAAGATATTTCAAGTTTCCTCTAAAGCCTTCATTTCTCAAAAACATATCTTTCTTAAACAACAACGCACTATCTTCACAGCGATAAGGTGTAGAAAAAGCATATTCACGTTGGAGATATTGGGCTGTATAAAGCCGTTCAAAACGTAAAAAGTCGGCTGTACTTTCTTCATACTCAGTATTGCCCACCACAAGGTCTGTAGCATCTGTAATGCCGCCTGCAAGCTCCCTTAACCACTCTTCAGACATAGGCTTACAAGAAACATCTACCATAGCTATCCAGTTATGCTTTGCTGCCTTAACACCTAAGGTGATAGCAAGTTTTTTCCTGCTCATATAGCGTGAAGAATTAGGGACAAAAGTAATATAAAGATTTTCACAAGCAAACTGCTTTAAAACATCTTCTGTCTCTTTATCTTTCTCTTGCACAACAACGACAACTTGAAACTTGCCCGGATAATCCTGATTAAGATACAAAGGAAGATTACGTAATAGCACCTCTGCATTATCCGTAGGGGTAAGTAAAACAGAAATAGGGGGTAAAAGCTCTTGAGCTTCTAAAGCTAAGGGCTTAGCTTTATTCTCGTCTTTAGATAACCTTTTATTACTAACTCTCCTAAAAAATGGGTTTATAAAAGGTGTCAGCAAGGCTAAAAAAAGAACAACCACAGACACTATAATAGTTAGAATATCTACATTCAACATCTTTTATAAAATATCGTTCAAATAACCAAACTCTTATATATACTTAATGACAAGCAAAGGTAAACTTTATTTACACCAACTCTTTCATTATCTTAACACATATTCTTTCTACCACATCAACATCAGCCACAAAGCCCCTGCCTTATCATTTTAGCTTATGCTTGAGGAATAAAACAACTCGTCTGAAAGAGATTGTAAAGCCTTCTTCTTATCTTCCTCTTTAATAAGGAAAGATATATTATAATTGCTTCCGCCATAACTTATCATTCTTACAGGAATGTTTTTTAAAGCTGCTGTGACTAAAGCCTTAAAGCTAAGATTATTACAATTAAGATCGCCTACCACACAAACTATACACATATCATGATCTAAAGTAACAGTGCCATACTTCTTCAGCTCATCTACTATTTCCGATAGATGAGCATTATTCTCTATTGTCATAGACAAGCCCACTTCACTGGTAGCTAACATATCTATAGGAGTTTGATAGCTTTCAAAGATTTCGAACACTTTACGTAAAAAGCCTGATGCTCCTAACATTCTGCTCGACTTTATCTTAATGGCTATGATATTATCTTTTGCAGCAATGGCTTTTATCTTATCCCTTACCAAAGTGTTATTAATAATAGTTCCTTCAGCCTCTGGCTCCATAGTGTTTTTTAAACGAACAGGGATATTTGCCTGCTTAGCTGGCTGTATACAAGTGGGGTGTAAGATCTTAGCACCAAAGTAAGCAAGCTCTGAGGCTTCCTCAAAATATAGCTGGCGCACAGCATCTGTATGCTCTACCACTCGAGGATCGTTATTATGCATACCGTCTATATCTGTCCATATCTGCACCTCGTCGGCATAAATAGCTGCTCCCACAAGCGACGCAGTATAGTCAGACCCTCCACGTTGTAGATTATCTATTTCGTTATACGCATTCTTACACACAAAGCCCTGTGTTATATAAATCTGCTGACCTTTATGCTTTTCTAATATAGATGTCAGATGTTCCCTGATAAAATGAATGTCAGGCTCATCGTTCTTATCTGTACGCATAAAGTCTAAAGCATTTAAAAGTGTAGCTTCTATGCCCTGCTCCTTAAGATAGTTTACCACCATATTGGTAGAAAGATATTCTCCTTGTGCTACAATAGCCTTTTGCTCAAAAGAGGTAAACAAGTCTTTTGTAAAAGATCGTATATAGTTAAACTCATCTATGATAAGCTCTTTAGTCTTCGATTTATACTTTTCTGTGGAATAAAGCTCATCAAGATGGTCTATATATTTTCTTTCTAAGCTGTTAATAATTTCATTTGCTGCCTCTGGATTTTTCTTATATAAATAGTCAGCTATCTCTATAAGAGTATTTGTAGTACCACTCATGGCAGAAAGCACTACAAAAGTAGGTTCACCAGATTTAGTTATTAAAGTGGCTACATTTTTCATTCTCTCAGGTGTTCCCACTGAGGTACCACCAAACTTCATTACCTTCATACGCTTCTTCTATTTATACTCGTTCTTCTATAAAGGTTTCCCTTCTATTGGTTCCATATCTACATCTGCCTCTACCTTTGCTTTATCTTCTCTTATAAAAGCCCCATCTACACATCTGTATGTAATGCCTGGGAAACGTTCTATAAGCTGAATATTATGAGTAGACATGATTACAGTGGTATTATTCTTACAAGTATCACGCAAAAGCTGCACTATGTTTTTTGCTGTTTCCGTATCTAAATTGCCTGTAGGCTCATCGGCAATAATTATTTTAGGATTGTTTAAAAGTGCTCTTGCTATGGCTATACGCTGCTGCTCACCACCAGACAGCTCACTGGGCATCTTGTTCTTCTTATCCAACATACCCACTTGAGCAAGCACCTCTTCTATTCGCCTATTTATCTTATCCTTATCTACCCAGCCTGTAGCACCTAAGACAAACCTAAGATTCTTTGCTACTGTACGATCATGGAGCAACTGGAAATCCTGAAAGATTATGCCCATCTGCTTTCTTAATGCCGGTATATGGCTGCGCTTTATATCGGCTATGTCCACACCTAAGACAAATGACTTTTCTACATCTTCATGCCCAAGGTCAAGCTCGCAATATATTGTCTTTAGCAAAGAACTTTTACCTGAGCCTACCTTACCTATAATATAAATAAACTCACCTTCGTTTACTTGTAAATCTACATCTTTAAGGATAAGATGCTCATCTTGATATATATTAACCTTACGATAATCTACTAACATTGCTATCTTTTGTTTCTTTTAAACACAAATATATTCTTTTTGTTATTACCTATATGATTTGCTATTATTAAAAAATTTAGGTATCACATTAAAAGTTCTATATCTGCAAAGATAATAAAAATACTTTTGATGTTCATATCTTTACTTAAAATAATGATGTTTTAAGTGTAAATAAAAAATTGCATTACCTTATCTTTAAGCTAATAAAACTATATAAAAAGAAAAGTACCAAGCTCAAAGATTACAAAAACTATTGTAAAATAAAATACCTTTCTTTAATGCTAAACATGCTGAATAACACCCATAAAAACACTATAAGCAAACGTTTACTCTGCTTGTCTTTCGGGAGATTGTAATATAACGCTTGTAGCACCAATGGTAAACAGAGTCCCATACTCTATGACGCGCTTCTCTCTATCGCCAAGAATATCATTACCAACAAAAGTCCCTGTATAAGAAGGACCATCTTGAAGAACATACTTTAAAGCACCCTGCTTTGTGCGAGATATTGTTATACTGCAATGGGTTAAGTCTACACTTGGGTCTACAGTTTCTATCGGACAATTAATATCGTTACCCTTTTGATAACGTCCTAAAATATTTTTACCCATGTGTAAAGGAATTATCTGCTTATAATGAAAATCATTTTCTATGACAAGAAGAGAGCCACACTCGCTAATATCCTCATCTACACTTGGCTTTTGGGCTTCTTCCTTTTGAGTTTTACGCAGCTTAGATATTCCTATACGAATGCCAAACTCCTTTCCACATTCAGGACATTGGAACACAAGCCGCTGACCTGATGTGTATTTTCTTTCATCAAAAGTAATAAAATTGTCGCACTTAGGACACCTTACACGCTTCATAAATATATCTATACGTTATAAAGACTCGTTTTACTTGCCTACCTCTATAACCCAAGCCTCCTTAAAAAACTCATTATCCTTTAAGCTATTAAGCTGCTTAAAAGCCTCTTGCTCTGAAACAAAATTACCATACAGCACCTTAACGCTTCCCTTGCCTTCATACACCTTAGCACCTTTAAAACCTGCCTCATTAATATCTTTCACAAAGGCTACAGCATTACGCTCTGTTATATGGCTTGCTAAAACCAAAGACCAATAATGATTCTTGCTTTGCTTTTTAGCAGTAGCACGCACTAAAGGCTTAGATTCTACCACTTGCTCTGGCTTGCTTTGATCAAACAAACTATAAAGAACACCACTCTTTACGGGCTCCTCTGTTATCCTTAACTTATTGTGTAAAGGAAACATAGACATCATAACAACTCCACAAAACACTGCTGCCACGCCAACATTACGCACAGCCTTCAGGCTAACACTTATACGCTTATCCTTAGGATTTTTACAATCCATATAGACAATCTTACTTTTCTTAGACGATACAACAGCCGTACCCAGATTATCTTTTATCTTAGGCACAGACTTATCTCTAAGCATAAAGTTATAGCCATCTAAAGCATAGTAGAGCGGAGTGAGTATACCACTCTCCAAAGGCTCAAACTCTATCTTATTATTACCTGTCAAGCGCAACTTGCCAAGATCATTTAGCTCTATAACACCATCGGCTTCTAAAGCACTATACATTGCTTGCACCTCTTCTTCTATCTGGCACATAGCCTCAGGAAAGGATATATCATACGCCTCTACAAAGGATTGTGCTAAAAGAGAATCGTTTACCTTTAGCTGTGGATTAAAACCAAGCGTCCTATAAGGAGGCAGGAACAAGCCCTCTTGCTCATCATACCGGGCTGTGATATGATGAGCTACAAAGCCTCCAAGACCCGGAACAATAACACAATCGTTCTCGAGCAAGAGTATTTCTATATGACGTTCTATTCTACTCACGTTTGCAAATTTATATAATTTATTCCAAAAAAACGAACCACTTGTGCTAAATTCTTAAAGAAAAGAATTAATTCTTTCCTATGTATGTGTTTTATAACTATTTATATTTATCTTTGTAGAGAAACTAAAAAACAGATATATAAAAATGGATTTCAAGCAAAGTAATATTAAAGGAGTTTGGCTCATTAAACCAAAAATATTTAAAGATGACAGAGGATATTTCTTCGAATCGTTTCGCCAAGACGAATTTGATAAAAACATAGGACATCATGTAGAGTTTATACAAGACAATGAGTCGAAATCAGGTTATGGTGTGCTTAGAGGGTTACATTATCAAAAAGGTGAGTTTTCGCAAGCTAAACTGGTGCGCATCATAACAGGTAAGGTTATAGATGTAGCTGTAGACCTACGCCGATCTTCTACCACTTACGGAAAGTATGTAGCCGTAGAGCTGTCGGAAGAGAACAAATGTCAGCTTTTTATTCCACGTGGCTTTGCTCATGGCTTCCTCGTATTATCAAAAGAAGCTGTCTTCTCATATAAAGTAGATAACATCTATGCCCCACAAAGCGAAGCAAGCATAAAGTGGAACGATAAGACTATAGGCATAGAATGGCCCATTGACACTAAGGATATAGTATTATCAGAAAAAGATCTTAATAATGCTTTAAGTCTTGAAGAAGCTTATAGCTTTGAATAAAACTATTTACAAGCAAAAATATTCTTCATACTATTAAAACAACTATGCACAAAACTTTTATTTTAATCTTTGCTATTATACTTACATCTTTAGCGGCTTGCAAGAGAAATTCGTCATCTTTTAAAGAGCAAGACTTACAAGCCAAACGATTATTACAAGGTATATGGGTAGACGATGAGGGAACTGCCCCCATGATAATGGTGCTTGGCGATAGTATTTTCTATCCAGACTCTGCCAGCATGCCTGTGAAATTTTGGATAGTAAAAGACAGCCTTTACCTACAAGGAAAACACCTGAACTCATACAAGATAAATAAGCAAACACCAAATTTATTTACTTTCCTTAATCAAAACGGCGATGAGCTTTCTATGGTAAAAAGCAACGATAAGTCTTTTAAAAAAGCCTTCTCGTACCATGTCTACGCAATGAACACCTTTGAAGAAGAAAACATTGACACCACTGCCAACACTGACCAAGGCTATTATCGTAGCTTAATACACACAGAAACAACTACCGACAAAGTTATAAAATCGACATATAACGAAGAGGGCATTGAGGTAGATAATCTCTATTTAGATAATGTAGCATCTCTGGTTATAAAAAGTAAAAACACTCCTATATATGTACACGACTTTCACAAAGCAGAGTTTGCTGCCTTTATACCTAAAAACTTTATAGACGATTGCATATTACGAAAATTTTATTTCACACATTCTGATAAACGCGCGCTTTATTATGAAGCCGTAATAGGTGTGCCAGATGCTTATACCACATACGTTATAGAGGTACGTATAACACCAGACGGCACCGTAACAAAGCACCTTAAATGACATAGAAAAGATAAAAGCAACTCTCTTCTTACAACAGCTTGCCTGTTAAGAAAACTGCAGCTACTGAAAAATAAATAACAAGCCCCGTAACATCTACTAACGTTGCTACAAACGGAGCAGAAGCAGTTGCAGGATCTAAGCCTATACGCTTAAGCACAAAAGGTATCATAGAGCCGGACAAAGTGCCCCACAACACTATAAAAACAAGCGAAAACGCCACGCTTATACCTACCCAAACCCAATAGGGACCATAATCGTAAAAACCAGTAAACTGCCATACCAAGATACGTATAAAGCCTATTGCACCAAGAATAGCACCAAGCATAAGCCCTGACAATATCTCTTTGCGCATAACATACCACCAGCTTTTAAGATTTAAATCGCCTAAGGCAAGCGAACGGATTATCAAGCTCGCTGCCTGAGAGCCAGAGTTACCACCACTAGAGATTATCAACGGCACGAAAAGAGCTAACACCACAGCCTTTGATATCTCATTATCGTAATACCCCATAGCCGATGCTGTAAGCATCTCACTAAAGAAAAGAATTACAAGCCAGCCTGCTCTTTTCTTTACAAGCTTTAAAAGAGATGTCTTTTTATAAGATAAGTCAAGCCCTTCTATACCACCAAACTTTTGGAAATCTTCAGTATTCTCACGCTCCTGAACATCAAACACGTCATCAACAGTAATTATACCAAGCAATATTCCAGTAGAATCGGTTACAGGTAATGCCGTACGGCCATACTTTGCAAACGACTGCGCAGCATGCTCCTGATCATCAAAAACACTAAGAGAAATGGCATGATGCTTTGCCAAACTATGCATAGGAATGTCAGGATCGGCAAGAAGAAGCTCCTTAATGCGTAGGTCGCTTACCAGTTTCCAGTTGTCATCAACAATATAAATAACATCTAACGTTTCAGAATCTTGCCCAAACTTACGAATATGCTGTAATGCTTCTTCTACGGTAAAGTTTGGCTTTACTGCAACAAAGTCCGTCGTCATCAATCGCCCTACACTGTCTTTAGGATAACCTAAAAGCTGATTAGCTATATTACGCTCCTTGTTTGATAATAGTTGGATCAACTTTTGACTTACCTCGCCAGGCAATTCCTCAAACAATGCTGTACGATCATCAGGGTCAAGGTCGTTAAGCAAGCCTGTAAGTAGCTTAACATTATCAGCCAAAGAATTGATAATATCCTCTTGTTCCTTTATACCAAGATACTTAAAAACATTCTTTGCCTGCTTATGACCTAATAAACGAAAAATGATAATCTGCTCTCTACGATCTATAACAGAGATAAGCTCTGCGATATGAAATGGCTCAAGGTGAAGCAGTTCACGTTTAAGCTCCTGCCAGCTCTTCTCCTTTATGAGTAGCTGCACTATGTTTTTTATTTCTCCCATTATATGAGTCTCCTACAAAAATGTTATAGGACACTCCTAAAGCACGCATCCTATAAAATTAATTTTCTATTCTTTTTACTGCAATTAGGGTACGGGTCTTCTTCCATAATATGTTCTTTGATGTTTATTTCTTGCAAAAGTAATAATAATAATCTAAATTCTTTACAACAACTTTGTTAAAAAACAAGCAATAAAAAACAATTATCTTTTTCTCATGAAAAAAGTATATTTATATTAGTTCACTGACTTATATCTGGCACAAAATTTGTACCTTTACACATAACAGGAATTATATAATAAATAAATATTATTTCAATAAAACATGAAAAGAAAGGAAACTCCTGTCCTCCTGCTTACTGGTTACCTTGGAAGTGGAAAGACAACGCTCGTAAACAGAATACTCTCCAATGAGAGAGGTATAAAGTTTGCCGTTATTGTTAACGACATTGGTGAAGTGAATATAGATGCCAACCTCATAGAAAAAGGTGGTATAGTAGACGAAAAAGACGATTCTCTCGTAGCTCTTCAGAATGGTTGCATCTGCTGCACACTGAAGATGGATCTTGTAAAGCAGCTCAACGATATAGTATCGCAACATAAATTCGACTACATTGTCATAGAGGCAAGCGGCATTTGTGAGCCTGCTCCTATTGCTCAAACCATAAGCGTATATCCGCAAATGTATCCTGACATGGCAAAGGAAGGCGTTGCCAAAATAGATTCTATCGTTACTGTAGTGGACGCTAAGCGTATGTGCGATGAGTTTTCATCAGGTAATGACCTTATGAAAAAGAATCTTGAAGAAGACGATATCGAAAACTTGCTAATACAACAAATAGAATTTTGTAACACCGTGTTACTAAATAAAGTAGATGAAGTAAACGAAACAGAACTTCTAAAAGTAAAAAACATCATTCATGCACTGCAACCTAAAATAAACATCATAGAATGTAATTATGGCGATGTAGACCTTTCTAATATTATAAATACTAAGGCTTTCGACTTTAACAAGGTAGCTACCTCGCCCTCATGGATAGCAGCCATAGAAGGAGAAGACGACCACGATGAGCATAAAGAAGAAAATCATCATCACCACCACCATCATCATGGATTAGAAAACGAGGAAAGTGGAGAAGCTCTGGAATATAACATACAAACCTTTGTATACTATGCACGGCCAGCATTCGACATTAATCTCTTCGACGACTTTGTAGCTCGCAAGTGGCCTAAAGAAATTATACGATGTAAAGGGCTTTGCTATTTCGACTCAGAACCAGACATTTGCTACGTTTTCGAGCAAGCAGGTAAGCAAGTAAACCTGCGCAATGCTGGGCAGTGGTATGCCACAATGCCACCTATGCAGCAAAAAGAACTCCTTAAAAACAACCCCAAAATAGCTAAAGACTGGCAAGAGCCTTATGGCGACCGTATGCAAAAGCTCGTCTTTATTGGGCAAAATCTTAACGAAGAAGCTATACGCAAAGAGTTAGATATATGTCTTAAGAAATAAAAATAAAGCTCCCTCCTAAGCTGTAATATACGCTGTAAGAGGGAGCTTTTTTGCCTTTTAATATAAGATAAACATTAGTTTGCTTATAACATATTATCCTTTAACACGTTAATATAACCGCACCTTATCGCCTATACGTAAGCCTTCTTCTGCCAAAGCCTTATTTTTCTTAATCAAACTCTTTAGGCGAATACCATACTTTTGTGATATATCATACAAGCTCTCTGAAGAATGAACCGTATAAAGGAAACCCTTAAAATTCTTTGGAGCCTTCTTCTTTTTCTTCATAAGCCAAATAAACTCACCCACCCGCAACGCATCTCTCATGCCGCGCTCATTATACCGTGCCAACTTATGCTGACTTATGTTAAACTCCTTAGACAACGACTTAAAAGTATCTGACGGACGCACAATAATATAATAATTGTCATTATATTTATAGAGCATATGCGCGCCACCACCGCTTGCCGTCTTGCCCTTACCACACAATGGCACTGTACCCGGATTATAAAGGTCTATACCACCGCGCCTTACCATAAAATGATCATAGTCAGTAGCTCTGTCATACTGATTAAGCCCATAAAGCTCTATAATGCTAATAAGCTGTTTGGCATAAGAAGGATTAGTGGCATAGCCTGCACGCTTCAAGCCATAAGCCCAACCACGATAATCGGTACGATCTAAGCCAAACAAGCTATTATAACGAGGGCGAGTCTTTAAAAAAAGACAATGATCCTCATAGCTATCCCATACCGTATCGTATGCCCTAAAACACTCACCACGAGCATCATCGTCATGATAAACAGTCCTGCCTAACCACCCATGACATTTAATGCCAAAATGATTATTACTACGCTGAGCCAAATCGCTCAAGCCTGCACTGCTCTCTAATATGCCTTGAGCTAAAGAAATACTTGCAGGAACACCATGCTCTAACATTCCTGCTATTGCTATATCCTTATACTTGTTAATATATGTTTGGTAAGCCTGATTCCATTTTAACTGCTGAGAATATGCTGATAAACAGATAAAACTATACAAAAAAGCTATTAACAATAATCTCTTCATCTAATATAAATATTATTATCACTACAAAATTACAAGAAAAATAATACAATCTTATCAATATTTTTCTTAAAAACTCACAAACATATAAAAACTTATGCTTATCTTTGTCATATATGAAGGTAAAAATATCATTAGGATCTAACTTTAATCAGACAGAAAATATATTTAAGGCGCAAGACCACCTTACTATGTTATTTCCTGACATCTCTTTCTCACAACCCATCTGGACCCGCCCCATAGGGGTAAAGTCTGATAAATATCTCAACTGTATAGGCGAGTTTCATTACGATCTGTCCAAAGAAAAACTTATCGCTACACTAAAGAATATAGAACGCCTCATGGGCGATAACCACTCTAAAGACAAAACAAATAAGATTATAATAGATATAGATCTTAACACCTATGGTAAAGAACAGCTAAAACCTATTATATGGCTTAACAAGAAATACCACATATAATGTAAAAAGGCTGCAAACACTTTCGTTTGCAACCTTACATTTACTTTTCTAACGTTTTATAAGCCTTGCTTATTTTACCTTATCAACAATAGCTTTAAAAGCATCTTGATTGTTAATAGCTAAGTCGGCAAGTACCTTACGATTTATTTCAATACCGTTCTTATGAAGAGCACCCATTAACTGGCTGTAGCTCATATCGTAAAGACGAGCAGCAGCGTTAATACGCTGAATCCATAAAGCACGGAAATTACGTTTCTTATTACGGCGATCACGATAAGCATAAGTCAAACCTTTTTCATAGGTATTCTTAGCTACCGTCCAAACGTTCTTGCGAGCACCATAGTAACCTTTGGTTTTCTTAAGAATCTTAGTTCTCTTTGCCTTAGAGGCAACATGATTAACTGATCTTGGCATAGTTTTTCTTTCCTTTTAAATGTTTGTTTGACTAAATGATTAACGAAGATTGAGCAAGTCGCGCACCTGCTTCAAGTTTGTCTTGTCTACTATTGTAGTACCAAGAAGGTTTCTCTTCTGCTTCTTTGTTTTCTTAGTCAAAATATGACTATGGAAAGCATGACGACGCTTAATCTTTCCTGAACCGGTGAGCGTGAATCGCTTCTTAGCACCGGAATTTGTCTTTTGCTTTGGCATTTTTTTTAAATTTTAAAAATTAATATTTATTCTTCTATGGTAACGTATATACCAAGACGTTACGCATAGGCGGCCTACCTCTTCTACGCACCACGCGCTTTAAAGCATACTGGCCTTTTACTCTTCTACATTAAGTTTTTTAAGGGCATCGACACCGTTCTTAGCATTAGCAAACAAGCCTCCGTGAGACACATTCTCACCCTGCTTTTCTGCCATAGCAAGCTTTGCCTCTGCACCTGCTGTCTCACGATCGCGCTTTTGCTGGCTCTTTTTCACTACGCCTGCCTTCTTTGGAGTTAGATATAAAAACATCTTCTTACCCTCGAGCTTAGGCAGCTGCTCCACCTTTGCTAACTCTTCCAAGTCGTTGGCAAAACGTAGTAACAACACCTCGCCTTGCTCTTTAAAAAGAATGGAACGCCCACGGAAAAACACATACGCACGCACCTTATTGCCTTCTTTTAAGAATCCTTGTGCATGCTTGAGCTTAAACAAGTAATCGTGCTCATCGGTCTGAGGACCAAAACGAATCTCTTTTATATCCTGCTTTACCTGCTTCTGCTTCATCTCTTTCTGATGCTTCTTCTGCTGATAAAGGAACTTAGCATAGTCGATGATACGACAAACTGGTGGCTGGGCATTTGGAGATATCTCCACAAGGTCTACACCTTCTTCTTGAGCTAATTCTAAAGCCTTACGAGTAGGCATTACTTCTGCACCTGCATCACTAACAACACGCACCTCTCTAACGCGAATCTGCTCGTTCACGCGGTACTGCATTTTTATTTTGTCATTCTTCATTCAACTATTTTAAATTGTTTATTTCGTTTTGAACGGCTGCAAAGTTACCTACTTTCAACGAATTACCCAAATTTTTTTATCTAAAATTGCCCTTTCCACATCTAAAGCAGCTCAAAAACTCATCTTTTCCTTACTTTATAAGCTCTTTTGCTGATCTATCATCTCACCGCCTTTCCTACCTTGTCTTACTTTAAAAGAGGGTAAAAGCCACTTACCTGCCTTTACCCTCTCTCCTTATATATAATAAGCCGACATTCTTGCCTGTATAAACGCTATCACACCTTAGCCGTTAATATCCTTTAGCTGCTCAGCAACCTCTGCCTTTACACGCTCTATAAACGCCTTAACAGGCATTGTAGACTGCTCGCCGCCGCCTTGCTTACGCATAGCTACAAGCCCTTCGGCAGCCTCTTTCTCGCCCACTACCACCATATAAGGAATGCGTTTTAGCTCGTTGTCGCGTATCTTACGACCCACTTTCTCGTTTCTATCATCTATAAGCGCACGAACGTCAGAAGCATCGAGCTGCTGCTTTACCTTACGTGCATAGTCGTTATACTTCTCTGAAACAGGAAGTATAGCTACCTGATCTGGGGTAAGCCACAAAGGGAAATGCCCAGCGGTATGCTCTATAAGCACTGCGGTAAAACGTTCTAACGAGCCGAAGGGGGCTCGGTGTATCATGACAGGGGTTTTCTTTGTATTATCCTCTGCAGTATATTCCAAATGAAAACGTTGTGGAAGATTGTAATCTACCTGAATAGTACCAAGCTGCCAACGACGCCCAATGGCATCTTTCACCATAAAGTCGAGCTTAGGACCATAGAAAGCTGCCTCGCCAAGCTCTACCGTAGCCTTTAAGCCCTTCTCTTTGCAGGCTTGCTTAATGGCTTGCTCGCTCTCATTCCATACCTCATCATCGCCTATATACTTATCTTTATCCTCTGGATCGCGTAAAGATATCTGTGCCTCATAGTTTTCAAAGCCAAAGGTTTTAAACACCTTTAAGATAATATCTATGTTGTTTTCAAACTCTGCCTTAACCTGATCGGGGCGTACAAAGATGTGAGCATCGTCTTGAGTAAAGTTGCGCACACGTGTAAGGCCATGTAGCTCGCCGCTCTTCTCATACCTGAACACTGTACCAAACTCTGCTATACGAAGTGGTAAGTCTTTATAAGAACGTGGTTTATAAGCATACACCTCACAGTGGTGAGGGCAGTTCATAGGTTTTAACATATATTCCTCGTCCTCTTCAGGGGTCTGGATAGGCTGAAAAGCATCTTTACCATAGTGAGCATAATGCCCTGAGGTGATATATAGGTTTTTGCTACCTATGCCCGGAGTGATAACCTCTTGATAATTATAAGGCTTTAACAGCTTACGAAGCATGTCTTGCAAGCGCAAGCGGAGCTGTGTGCCCTTAGGTAACCATATTGGCAAGCCCTTTCCCACACGATCTGAAAACATAAAAAGCTCCATCTCCTTACCTATCTTACGATGATCGCGCTTCTTAGCCTCTTCCAGCATGAGAAGATATTCGTCTAACATCTTCTTCTTAGGGAAGGTAATGCCATAGATACGTGTCAGCTGAGCGTTCTTAGCATCGCCACGCCAAAAAGCTCCGGCAACGCTTGTTAGCTTTACTGCCTTGATAAGCCCTGTAGAAACTAAGTGAGGACCACGACAAAGGTCAGTAAAATTGCCTTGAGAATAGGTAGAGATAGTACCATCTTCCAAGTCTTTTTCTATATGTTCTACCTTATATTCCTGCCCATCGGCTTTAAACTCTTTTATAGCCTCAGCCTTAGATACCTCACGGCGAATGATAGGACTGTTTTTCTTTGCCAGCTCCATCATCTTTGCCTCTATCTTTGGAAAGTCGTTCTCTGATATTGGTGTGCCGTCGGCAGTCTGAACGTCATAGAAGAAACCATTTTCTAAAGCAGGACCAAAGCCGAACTGTATGCCCGGATAAAGCTCTTTTAATGCCTCTGCCAAGAGGTGAGCAGAAGAATGCCAGAAGCTATGCTTACCCTCTTCATCTTCAAAGCGATAAAGAGCTATGGTAGCATCTTCGTTAATAGGCCTGTTAAGCTCTGTTGTTACACCATTTACACCGCAAGATACAACGTTGCGAGCGAGAGCCGGTGATATGCTCTCGGCTATTTGATAACCAGTAACGCCCTGCTCGTATTCACGTACAGAGCCGTCGGGGAATGTGATTTTAACCATACTACAAATTAGTTTTATAAATCAAAGTTAGCGCAAAGTTACTAATATAATAGGTAAAAAAGCAATTATTACCTAACATTTATCGTATAAGAAAAGCACCTACAAGGATTTTTCTCCTTATAGGTGCCTTTATGCCTCGTATCTTTAGCTTTAGTAGCTATCGCCATAACCGGCGGGCTTACCTTTCTTTTGATAATCGGGTATAGGATACTTTTCGCCCGTAGCTTTCTTGGTACCCTCTTCATTATACTCGTTACCGTAGTCCTTACCCTTCTCGTTACACATCATAGCTTTCGTGATAGGGAAGATTAACGCTCGTGGTATACCAAATACCTTACGCTGAAAAGTGCCACCATTCCATATACTAAACACTTTTGCCCTGTTTTGTAACCCACCTTCATAAAGACCTAACGTGTAATAAGAGCCCGAGTCTCCAGTACCCGACTTACCAGTTCCCTTAATCTGTCCCTGTGCAGGCACTTTGCGCACAATGTTATACTGCTCGCCATTCTTCCACCACGCCTCCTTAGAAATATCTTCTACCGTAAGCGGAGCATCGCCTATCCAGCGGCTTGTAACTATCATCTGGCAGTCTGTTTCCTGAAGGTTTTGCTTGCCGGGTTTAAGGTTTTTCATCTCATACCTATAGGCGCACCTTAGCCTGTTACCATATACAGAGTTCTTTTCAAAGCGTATGGCATATATAAAATTTGTACCTCTTGGGTTATAATAATAGCTTGTAAAGCCTTTTATGTTTCTTTCCGATGTCTTTCCTCTTAAATGCTGATATGCATTGTTATCAGACATATCCCTGTTATCGCATAAAAACAGGCGGTTAGCATCATCTGTATATAATGGTGCATAGAGCGTTACCCACTCTTCGTACCCATAGTCAGGGTCGCTAAAAGAGCCATTATTATCAGTCCACCACACTAAGTCTTCAGGTCTGTTTTTGGGATTAGGGAAAAGAATAGTCATCTCATCGAATGTAGGCAGACGATAGCCCTCAGGATAGAAGTCGGCTTTCTGTGCTTCTTCGTAAGAGAAGAAACGTTCCCAACCTTTTGTGAAAAATGGAGTCCAACGGCTCGCTGTAGTCTTGTCTACCCTGTCGTCTTCCCACCATGTTTGCTTAGCCTTTAAGGCATGAGGTGCCATGCGGTTAAGCATGTTTAAGAACTGAAAGTGTGGATATGGTTCAGGCTTGGCCATAACACCCGTTATTCGTCTTAGCTTTCCCTCGTCATTAACATACGAATACCTGCTCGTGAAAGGACCCTTACCGCCTATCTGCTTAATGATATATCCACCGTTAAGAGCACCTATATCGGTCTCCACTCCTCCCGTCTTATGTGCTGGCATACCCCAGAGATACCAACGATAGAAAGTACCTAACTTGCGATGCGGATTCTCATCATACTTATCTACCTTTAAGCCATTACTAACATCTAAGATAATGCCATACTTGTCAAGGTTTATATTGCCATCAAAATCTTTCTTTAAGAACTTTTCGTTCCTCGGAGGATTATACTGCCACCTCTTGCTAAGAATGTCGTTATCAAACTTACCTCCACCAGCTTTTTGTATGAAAAACACGCCTTCAGGCTCTAAGGCTGTGGTGTTAAAATAAAACTTCTCATCTGTAGACACGTTCTTATCCACTTTTATTTCCACTTTCAGAAGTACCCCAAGCGGCTTGAAACGAAACTTTAATAAAGGAGTCTTCCTCTGTCCTATCTCTACCTTTTGATAATCGGAAGCTATAGGAAAATCTTTTATATTATCTTCTACGCTCTCACCTTTCAGGTCGGCTTTCATAAAGCTTATACCCTCTTTTCTTTCCTTTCCGATAATCTGCCCTTGAGCATTATACTTGTTAAGCTCTATATTCTTAGCCGTGCCGCCGCTAAAGCCGCACACCTTCCATTTGTCGCCTGTAAGAGTGTTGTGTGCGCCTCCCTTTAGCCATGTTACATTAACATTTCTTGAGCGCGCACCCAGTAATGTTATCTTTTTTGTTTTGTCGTCTACCTTTATTTTCCACTCCAGCTCAAAGCGTCCTAACACAGCATTTTCGCCTTGATCGTTAGTAAGATAACACGTTGCCTTAAAAATATTGGTATTTGCTATCTGACCATTTATATCTAAATTGACCGCTCTTGTCTTTACGCTATGCTGAGAACGCATCTCGCTAACCATAGTTGCCAAATTAGCAGCGTCCTGCTCTGTAAGAAAAGAAGGGTCTACCTCCATGCTTAGGGTTGTTACCTTGGCATGCTCTTCTGCCTTATTGCCTTTTATATCATTGTCAGGTACAAGAGGTATCTCTGTACACCCCGAAAGAAATATTACTAAAAAGCTAAAGATAACAAAACCTTTAAAAATGTTAGTCTTATTCATATATACTATTATTTTTTTAGTTACTGTATTTTTTCATCTGTATAACCTGTTCCTTTTTTACTCATCATACTCATCTACGGGTACCTCACCCCCATCTTCCAAATTGTCCATAGTAGCTTCTGTAGAAAATTTCATCATGACAGGCTCTTCCTCCATCAAAATAACTTCGCATACAGGCTTTTCGTATACTTCCTTTTTTTCCTCCATATCCATAATTATAGTATTAAACATATATATATAATATTAAAACAAAGCGGTGATAAGAAATGTCTTTACAAAAACGTTATCACATCTAAAATGTTTTTGTAAAATAAATTTTATCAAAACTTTTAGGGGTGCAAAGATAGTAAGATTTTTGTGAAAAGAAATTATAAATCGGTTTTTTTTTACACAGGTTTTCTTTCAAAGTGTAACGAGCCTTAATCCGTTACACTACATTCAATAAAAAAGCAAGGCAACATCTGCCTTGCTTAACATTTCTTTTACTATTCCTTACAAAAAGCTATCCACCACAAAAGAACAGCACTATGAGCTGTGCGGTAAGAATGCGAAGGAACATCGTTAGCGGATAAACCGTAGAATAGCCTATAGCGGGAGCCTCACCCACGCAAACAGAGTTAGCATAAGCCAAAGCGGGAGGGTCGGTATAAGAACCGGCTATCATGCCCATAATGGTGAAATAATTGAACTTATACCTCTTTCTTGCTATAAACCCTATCAGCAATATAGGAATGATGGTTATTAAAAAGCCCGTATATACATACTTTAACCCATCGCCCTGCACTACAGTATCCCAAAAGCCATGACCTGCCTTTATGCCCACCGAGGCAAGGAAAAGAGCCAAGCCAAACTCGCGTAGCATCATGTTTGCCGATGTTGTAGTGTAGGTGATAAGGTGCATACGATGACCAAACCTGCCTATAAGAATGGCTATTATAAGCGGACCACCTGCCAAACCCAGCTTTAAAGGCACAGGCATGTTAGGTATAGCTATAGGCAGACTACCAAAGAGAATGCCCACAAGTATGCCTATGAAGATAGTGGCAAAGTTGGGGTGGTTAAGGAGCTTCTCAGAATTGCCCATCATCTCTGACACGCGAGCCACATTCTCCTCGCTACCCACTACGGTAAGTCTGTCGCCAATGTTAAAGATATGGCTGCTCGAGGCAAAAAGCTCCATGCCCTGACGGGTAATGCGCGTAATGTTAACACCATAGACAGCGTTAAAAGGTATGTTACCCAGCATCTTGCCGTTTATAGACTCTCGCGTGATAACCACCTGCTTACTTATCAGGCGTTGCTTCTGCTCCTCCTCACGCCAGTTAGCCTCTATAGCCGGACCTATAAAAGCCTGAATGGCAGGAGCGTCAGCCTCTGCACACACTACGAGTATCTCATCGTCCATCTCAAGGTTAGTATTACGTGTAGGCACACTTACTACGCCCTTATGCATGAGGCGGGTACAGACAATATCTCTATTTAAAAACTCTATTATCTCTTGCAGCGTCCTGCCTGCTATATAAGCATTAGACACCTTTAAGCACATCATGTGAGGCTTATCGTCAGGACTCTCCTGCTCAAGCTCCTTTATCTTTAAGTTTTCTTCATCTATGTTTACACGACAAATAAAGCGTATAGCCAGCGTAGCACCTATAATGCCCATAACGCCAAGCGGATAAGCACAGGCATAACCGGAAGCTATATCAAAGCTCTGACCAGAAGAGAAAACACTGCTCAAAGCCTCCTTTGCTGCTCCAAGACCCGGCGTGTTAGTAACAGCACCGTAAAGAGTGCCCACCATCATGGGGAGGTTATCAGGATTTTTAGTATCGAAGAAGATGTAATAACAGCCGAACATCACCACGATATTAAGCAAGATAATGGCAGCTGCCAAAGCGTTTAGCTTTATGCCACCCTTACCAAAACTCTCGAAAAAGCCCGGACCCACCTGCATACCTATCATAAAGACAAAGAGGATAAGACCAAAGTCTTGTAAAAAACTAAGTATCCCTATAGGACCCGTAAAACCAATATGCCCAGCAAAAATGCCTACAAAAAGCACAAAGGTAACACCTAAGGAAATGCCGCCTACCTTGATCTTACCTAAGTAAATACCCGCGGCGATAACAATAGAATAGAGCAACACCACGTGCGCTATGCTATCCGTCGTTGTAAATAAATTGATTAGCCAGTCCATAATTATATTTTATAAGTGGTGCAAAGATACGATATTTAAAAATAATAACAAGAATAAATATTTTCTTTTTTTTTTACCTTTTTTAAACAGTTATCTCGCCGCTACCATAACAGCGGTCGTGCTGTTCGTCGTAAATAACACAAAACTGCCCCGGAGCCACACCATGTATCTTCTGCTGGGAGTGTATAACACCGCTGCCACCCTCTGCCAAAGCCTCCTTAGTAGAGCCCACTTCTAAAAAGCCTTTATGATACTCTGGGGTATGGCGTATCTTAAAGGTTATAGGTATAAGCCTTGTATGGCTTTCTATAGAAAGGTCTTCCTGCAAACCTACACCGTCCTTACCCTCAAAAAGCTCTAACCCCTCAGGCGTAAGCCAGTGTAGCCCTAAGACCTTAAACGTGCGCTTATAAGCCAGCTCAGGGTCGTAACCATGACTAACATAAAGAACATTCCTTTCTACGTCCTTACTCACTACAAACCACGGACCTCCACCAAGCCCCAAGCCTTTACGCTGCCCTATGGTATGAAACCACAAGCCCTTATGCTCGCCTATCTTCTTACCCGTTTCCTTCTCTATGATGTCGCCCTTGCTTTCGCCAAGATAACGGCGAACATACTCATTATAATCTATATTACCCAAAAAGCAGATACCTTGCGAATCCTTACGCGCAGCGTTTATAAGATGCTCACGTTCGGCGATACGGCGCACCTCGTCCTTAGCATAATGGCCTATCGGGAAGATAGCCTTTTGTAGCTGCCAAGGGTATATCTGAGAAAGGAAATCGGTCTGATCCTTAACAGCATCGGGAGAGGTACATAGCCATTTCTTACCATCTATCCACTTCGTTTGAGCATAATGGCCAGTGGCTATAAGGTCGTACTCATGACCTTTCTTCTTATAAAAAGCACCAAACTTTATGAGCCTGTTACACATAACATCAGGGTTTGGCGTAAGCCCCACCCTTACCTTATCCATAGTATACTTGGTAACCTCGCTCCAATACTCCTTATGACAGTCTACCACCTCGAGCTTACAGCCAAACCGCTTGGCTACGGCAGTAGCCATCTCGAGGTCCTCCTCTGAAGTGCAATCCCACTGGTCAGCCTCCTTAGGGCCTATCTTGATATAGTAACAGTCTGGGTGTAAGCCTATACGAGCAAGCTCCCATACCACTACCGAACTATCTACACCCCCCGATAGCAACACGGCTATCTTCTTATGTTTTATCTCTTCTATGTCCATTTTAGTCTATATCCTTTATTATCTCAATGCCTGAAGGCTCATGCTGCTTCTTATGCTTCTTAGTCTTCATTCTCTCAAAACCCATACCATAAACGGCGTTTACGGCAGCCTGAGAGACAAAAGCCTTATCGTCTATCTCGTCTATAACACGATATACCGAGCGAGCCTGCGACCTGCTTGCCACCACAAACAGCATGCCCACCTTATCGCGCGTATAAAAACCACGAGCCTCTATTACCGTACAGCCACGCACCACCCTTTGACCTATGGCCTTGCCTATCTCCTGCCAATGAGAAGAAACTATGAAAAACTGCACCGAACCACGACGACCATTTATAACATAGTCTACCGTGAAGCTCATCACAAACAACACTATATAACCATAGATAACATGCTCCCAATTGTGCAAGATAAGGTAGCTACACGTTATTATAAGCAAATCGCAACCTAAAATGACCCTGCCCAGCGATATGTCGTGAAACTTTCTTACCATGGCTGCCACCACATCAGACCCTCCCGAACTGGCATTATACAGCAAAGCCACACCCGTACCAAAGCCTAAGAACACACCTCCTATGACACAAGCCAAAAAAGGCTCGTCTAAGAAAAGATTAGCATGAGCTAACACACTTTGGAAAAAAGACGTCATTATAGTAAACACCACCACAGCATAAATAGTGCGCACACTAAACTGCCAGCCCAGCACATATAAGGCAGCAAGCAAAAGACACGCATTTAACGAAAAGTATATATACTGCACCGGGATATCAAAACCCCAAAAAACTATGGCTGATATACCTGCTATACCACCTATAGGTATCTTGTGAGGAAGCAAAAAAGCACACCAACCAAAGCTACCTATACACATAGAAAGCGCAATAATTACATAATCTGACAGATCTCTGATGATTCCCGTTTTCTTGTTAGCCATTTCTTTATATTTTAAATACTATTATTCAATAATAAAACTATGTTACTATTTCTATAGTACAAAGTTAGGCATTTATTTATAGAAAGATACATTCTTTTGGACTTTAAGTTTATCATTTACTTTATATTCCTTATCTTTATTCTACTGATATTAATCACTGTATACTTAGAAATAAAATCTCTTTTCTAGAATGCTTACAAAAGAGATTTTATTTCTTTTAGTTATTATTATTTTAAATTAATTTACAAATACTTCTCAAGAATTACTTCGCCGCCTTATTAAACTAACCAAAGCTATAAAATTTGGAATATAAATAAAAAGAAAAAGAAATCCTAAGAATAAAATATTTGAGAGAGAGAATTGTCTTGCATCATATATCAACACTCCAAATAGCACTGTCAAAATTAGAAAGAAACTAGCAAAACAAACACACTCAAACAAAGTAGCTGTACCTTTGGTGTTTAACCAAGATCTTCGCGTCAATACTATTGATTTTATTATTTTAGATATAATCATTTTCCCATACATTTTTTATAATTATCTGTTGCACTATATTCACAATTTGCATATTGGTAAATAGATACAGCTACACCTATTGCTGTAACTGGAGTAGGACCACCCAAACAAGAAACTCCAGTACTTATTAAATAGTCTCTAAGGCATGTTCGTGAATTGTAAATATCCTCACATACTTGCTTTCTACTTTTTTTGTGCTTATCCCCACGTAAATCTATACTTCTTGTAGCCACACTTTTACTCCTCATTGTGATTTCATAATTAACAACAGGTAGCATATTTAATAAAAGACTTTTTTCTAGTGCGGTCAAATTTTTATTTGAAATAATATCGGATGCTGAACAACTTTTCCTGAGTAAAAATTGCTGAAAAATTATATTAAACTCTTTTGAATATACCTCACTTAAAACCTTTTTAGAATATTCTATATTGCCCAACATTTTTTGCAGAGTAACTCCTTCTATTTTTTTATTCTTTAGCTCTTTTGCAAAGAGTTTAGAGTAGTTTTGCACAAAATTTTCATCAGCGCTATCTAACCTTAAATAGATAAGATTATCTTCTACAGAGTTTATCCCTGCCACAGAGTTTGATCGCGTTGATGTTTTTTTATGTAGCAGCTTACTTATTTCAGAGTTTTGCAAAGCATAATAATTAGATAAATCTTGCTCAAACTGAACTTCAGAAGCATTTAATTCTTTTCTATATGTTAAATTCTCATCGTCTGAACAACAAGAAAAGATAAAACAAGAGATGATTAACAAACATACCGCCTTTTTAGAAAAAAAACGAATAGACTTAAAAGATTTCATAAAAACCTCCTTTTTAAAGAGTTAATAATAAAGATTGTTTAAAAGCAGAAAAATAGACTTTCTGACTATTTTGGACAAAAATACACATAAAAAACAAAATACTCAAACATTTCGATGTTTTTTTTCCTCGCCGAGAGATGCAGACAACCTCTCGGCGAGGGCTACTCTTTTATTGCACTTCGTTTTGGAACTTGTAAAACACAAACCACACATAACACAACTATACATAAGGCTTGAAAAAGAAAAATAGATTATTTTTATTGCATTTTTAATTTATTTTTCCATTAAAAATAAATTAAAAATGCTTTTTCCCGACGTTCTTTCTCCCCACAGAAGCACCTATGCTTTTAAGGTAAAAGTAATAGAAAAGATTAGAAAGTTACCTCAATATTAAGTTTTCCGCCCAAGCCTCGTTCCACAATATCGAATAAAGTTTTCAATGTTATGTTTTCCCCATCATTTTCTACTTTCGATATAAAAGCACGTCTTTTATTTACTCGTTCGGCTAACTGTGCCTGAGTAAGTCGCTGTGTTTCTCGTGCCTCTTTTATCTTAAGCCCAATACGCAATGATGCCAATTCATTTTCTAACTCATTACGCTTAGCAGTACCTATAGAACCATAATACTTGGTTTTAATCTCATCTAAAGTTTGTATATTTTTCATCTTATTTTTCACCTTTTTCTTTATAATACTCATCTTTTAATCTTTCTGCTTTCTGAATCTCTGTTCTTGGTGTTTTTTGCGTTTTCTTTTGAAATCCACTTAACAAAACTACCAACTTGTTACCGTCAAAAAAACAAAAAATCCTAAAAATATTATTAGACAATTGAGCCCTTATTTCAAACAAACCATTTGTACCTTCTATATGTTTCAAATAAATTTTGGGTATTCGCTGTATTTGCTCTATAATATCTAATACCTTAATAATTTTCGTCCGCACTTTCTCTGTCTGCGCCTCAAAAAAGGTATCAAAACCGTCTTTATATGTTACAACTTCCCTATACTTCATACTACAAAGGTAATTTATAAATTACATCTACACAAATATTAGTAACCTATTTTAGCCTTTTTGCTATTCTTTTTGCTGTTTTTATCCTTTAAGATGAGGTCGCTTAAGAAATAGCCTAACTCTACAGATACTATGCCTATGCCTGCTCCCACTAAGACATCGCTCACCCAATGCCTGTTGTTAAGCACCCGGCACACACCCGTTGCAGCTGCTAAAGAATATCCTGCCACGCTATACCAATAGCTTTTAGTTGCGCCATACTCCTTATGCAGTATGGTAGCAGCCATAAAGGCTGTGGCAGTATGCCCGGAGGGGAAAGAGTTTGGCGAGGTATCGTCGGGGCGCATCTCTCTAACGGTATATTTTATACCATTTACCAAAGCTGCCATAATAAGAGCAGACGACACATTGCTCACAGCAAGACGCTTAAAAGAACTCTTACCCTGCACGCCCGAAAGGTTTAAGCCCCATGTGGCAAGCAAGGGGGCGTACTGTATGTAGTCGTCTACAGTGGTTTTAAAAGAAGGGAAACTCCTGTTACGCATCTCCCGAAAGTTGCGCTTATAGCTCTTTACACAAAGCCCTGTACCCACTAAACCCAAGCCAGCGTAAGAAGAACTATTAAAAAGGCTATTCACACCCTTTTGAGCCTCCACCTTAAAAGCCTGCTCACCACTTTTCACAAACGTGCTATCCGCACCCTCTACACATAAAGGCAGAAGAGAGAAAAGCACTACTATAAGAAAACTATGCCTACACTTCATAGCCTGCAAAGATACGCTTTTCATGCCAAAAAGCAAAGGCTGACGCCAAGAAAAAGTGGCAAAAAGGGGTGCAAAAATTTTCGTAAAGAAAGTTTTTTTTTTTTTTACAAAAGTTAAAATGTTCTCTCTTCTACCCTTTATTGCATAATTTTGCAATCGTTTTAAGCGGTACACACTTATAAAAGATATCTGTGCAGACATAGTTTTTTATAAGAGAAAGCTACGAGAAGAAAACACACAGGTGAAAGGAAAGATATTTTTTTTAGACACATAAAAAAAGAGGATAATGAGAAAAAAAGAAGAAAAGAAGCTGCCATACTGTAAGCCCATGGCTTACCTTATGACCATGCCAGGCTATATGCCACTAATGGCAGGAAGCATTCAGGGAGACATCACAGGTACTATAGACGGTGGCAACATTAGCGGAGAAGTCACTACCGATGACGACAATCTTATAGGTCAGGAAATCGACGATTAAAAGCTGCTATCTGTGCCACACATAGATATATAATATAAGTAAAGTAAATAAAAAGAAAACAATGAATAAGACTGCAAAAAAAGTAGCATTTAGCTTTGTTTTAGGCTCTGCTCTGCTATATTCGAGCTGTGCCGACTATCTAACAGAGAAAAGCTCTTCAGCTTCTACTGTAAGCAGTGAGCAACAATCAGGTATAGATATACAGACCTCACAGGCTTATATATCTGCAAGTGCCTCCTTAGAGGGTATGCCTATAACGGAAGATGCCCAAGGCGAAGGGGCTTCCCCCACTACAAGAGCCTTCCCTATGATGGGAGGAGATAAAGACGGGCATTTCTATCCACAGCTATCTAACAATGATAACAAGATAAAGGCGCGCATCTTCTTGGTGAAATATGATAAAGAGCATAGAGGTAACGATGGGGCAGAATTCTACATGAAGACGGACCCAAAACTATGTTTGGCTGCCGGCGAGATAACCTTCGACAAGGTGGCTAATGCCAACGGCACGGGTATAACGCTAAGAACACAAAACTCTAACCTTACCAACCTTACATGGCTTAACGATAAGGTGGATATAAAAGGGGGAAAAGAGGAGTGGTTTATCTGTGGCGTTATAGGGGGTAGACAAGACGAAAGCCTTAACCCTAAAAACATAAACAATATAATAAAAGATATCCACTTTGAGAACGAGGCTGCTAAGCAAAAGTATATAAGGCACGTGAAGAATATGTACTACTTTGGCGTGTTTTTTAACCCTGCTGCACCTAACTCGCTGCACAACACTTACTCTTCTGACGGCAAGCTAATGGCTGATGTGCCTTTCTCTACTGGTTGGATTAAGCTATCTAACATAACGGGTAAAAACAAAGTAGAGATACGCAATTGGCACTTTAAGCCTTTAGGCGTACTGCTAAAGTTTAAGATACGCCGCAACGAAAAGCTTGTAAAGCCAGAGGGGCACAACTATACCTTTGCCAGCTCTCAGATTTCGGGTAACGGCTTCTTCACAATGTGTCCTTTAGAAGACATTGCCGACCGCACACAGGGGGACAACACCTTTGGCTTAGACTGCAGGCTGCGCTTAAACTCAAACGGCTCTGCGCACAGCATAAACAAGCAGTGGTACTGGAACTATGAGCAGGATCACCGCCCATGGTTTAACGACCCTAACAACAAGAGAGACGGCTTCTTCGAATGGCAATACACCTATAAATCAAGCAAGATGCGAAACCGGAGATTTAGCAACCCTAAGTACGATGAGTTCTTTGTATGGGGAATGCCTATCAACGACCAGTATAAAGGCATTTTACGCCACCAGTCTATGATAACAGCAGAGCATGGCGGCTTTATGCTTGGCAGAAAGATGACAGTAAAAGGAAAGGTGCGTTATGCTGATGAATGGTTAGTAGACACGAGAAGTAAGAATGCAGAGACATCGGAGTGTATCACTGGAGTATCCTTAGAAAAGGGCGACGGCGTAGGATATAAGACTATAGAGCTTGGTGTGGTGCGCCCTAACTTCAGAGAGGTAGAAATACAGAACGGCAAAAAGCTGCCTAAATACCCTTGGCCTAACCCTTTGGAGCGATTAGCAAGGACTAATACCATCTTATACGCTAACCAGCCAAAGTTTGATAATGATCTTGTTACAGGAGATAATTCTTGGAAAGAATGGGACTGGGGAAAGGTAGGTTCGACCTATCAAGGAAAAGAATACGCTATGACATGGAGGGGTAAAGACTTCAAAAGACACTTTATCATTAACAAAGACTATGTGCCACAGGGCTTTCATGTGCCTAACAACGAGGAGTGGGGCGTTGCCTTCTTTAATATATTAGAAGACATTTCTAACCGTAAAATAAACTTATACCCATGGGTTTTTAATGGAAACAACTCTTTAAAAGATGCCCCTAACCCTTATTTTGAAATATTTTCACCCAGAAAAGATAATATGGAACCTAATCTCTGGCAAGGTCCAGACAACAGAAGTAATACAGAAGGTTATTTTTGGAAGGATTTGCCTGTTTGGGCTTCTTATTTTAAGAAAGACGATACTAAGGGCGAGATATACGCTATAAGGTTTGAGCCGCTCTTTATAGATGACAAATATAATAATATAGGTGAGGAAGATAGAAATAGGAGCTACTATTTTGGGCGCCGCTACCGCTGCGCATATAGATATAGGTTTATGAACTTAGATAAGCAGCCTACAAACCCATACAACTCCGATGGGCAAGGGGCACGCGTCATCATACAAAGCAGGTGGATAGGCAACGCCGATGTAAACATAAAAGACATTATGAGCGACGAATGGTGGGGCGAATGCTCTGATAGCAACCCTTTATATAATGTAGACTGCTACCGTGTTATACCTATGTTTGGGTTAAAAGACTATGATTACGGTGTTCCTACTTGCAACTATTATACAAGAGTGAATAAATATTATTCTAAGAGAGAAGGAGTAGCTTATGACCGTTATGAAGAAGACAAAACTTACATTTCACGAAGGATGTCGTATAAAGGTCTTGCAATAGAGGCGAACGTCAATAGTTCAGCTTGCTACCCTGTCCGCTTAATAGCCGACCGCGAGACTAACGAGTTCTCTCCGCAAGCTCCAAGAAACCGACAGGAGTTTAAGAAAAACGGTAAAGATATAGAGTTAGACTTTATTAGGCGTCCGTACAATCCTAAGACTAAGAAGTAAAGAGATAAAGAAAAAAGATATTTATAAACACTAAAAAAAGCGTGGGGCTATGCCAATAGGTTTGTTACTATGAGCATAGCCCCACGCTTTAGTTACATATTATAAAGTGGAAATAAAAAGGAAGCTAATGCTTTCTATCTATAATGCTTCCTATCTATCTTGCCATTAAAGGTGCGATGTATCTTTGATGCCTCTTCATATAATAGCGGCACTTTATAGGCTTCGAGCCTCGACTTTAAAAACTTGATAAGCTCTTTTTGATCATAGCCCTCACCCCGCACTATTATAAGTTTTAAGGCGTTAGTGGTGAAAGCATGCTTTACCGAGATACATACACAGTCGCTAACGCCGCCATACTGCATAGCAGTAGCTTCCACCTCTGTGGGGTCTATCTTAAAACCACCTATATTAATAACATCATCGCCCCTACCCTGCAAGCGCAACCGCCCCTTGCTGTCTATATATCCCATGTCGTTAGTAACGATAGTGTTGCCATTTAAGATAGTTTTAGTAAGGTCAGGATCGCCAAAATATCCCATCATAAGGGTTTTACCCTTACAAGAGACCCTCCCTTCGGGGGTTATAGCAAACGAAGAGTGTTTCATTGGCACACCCAAACACCCAGCCAAGCACTCACCCTCATTATAATCGTAAGTGGCTATTATACCTGTTTCGGTAGAAGCATAAGTGTTATAAAGCCGTGTGTGGGGTAAGATGTTGCAAAGAGCCTCCATGTCCGTTTGTGCCATTGGGGCAGCACCTGTCTCTATAAAGTCTATCTTATCGGCATAAGAGGCTAACTTCTCTTTAGATAATGTCAGCAGCATACGTATGTTAGTAGGCACTAAGAATGTGGCTACCTTAGAGGGAGCATCGTCAATGGCTTCATAAAAGGCAGTGAGATTTTTCATTCCCCCTACAAGATGTATAGTACCTCCTACAAAGATAGTGGGGTATAGCTTAGAGAGGCTACCTATATGGCTGAGAGGTCCGCTTACTATAAAGGTAACATCTCTTGTAAACTTTTGTGCTAAAACAAGGTTTTCGGCATTAGCAAAGATAGTATCATGGCTAACCATTACTGCCTTCGACTTGCCCGTAGTGCCAGTAGTATATAGCACATCGGCAACCCCCTTGGGAGCTTTCTTACCTGCAAACATAGCTATTATTTCCTCTTTTCGCTTTTCAGGCAGCCCTGCCTCGAAAGGTACGGCAACGGCATCTATGAGATGAAGGGCAAAGTAAGTTACTACAAACTCTATCGTAGGTGTTGCTTCTATGGGTACGAGTTCGCCGGGAAAGTATGTCATAGTCCTTGCCTTGCTACACACATAGTTATATAGCTGTGAGTAGCTAACGGTGTAACCCTCTGCCTTAAGGGCTATGCTTTCACGATTTCTCTCGGCATTGCTTCGCAGCTTATCCTCTATTTTCATTTTAGTTTTATCTTTTCTTTAACCATATTAATAAGGCTATCTATGGTTCGGAAGTTTTTGGGAGTAACATCACTGTAGTCGAACTCTACACCATACATATCTGAAAGGGTCATCAATATAGTTGTTATACCAAGCGAATCGAGCTCCTGAAAAAGGAAATCGGAATCGAAATCGACGAGCGGCAACAGCTCTTCAAGTTTTGTTCTTATAGCTTCTTTCATTTTTATATTTATTAAAAAAATATTGTTGTTTCTATTATATATTAATGTGTCTTCTCTCAGTTTGCGTGTTATATGCTACAGGCTAATGATATTAACATCGCTAAACGTAGACAGCCTTTCGCCATCAGGGGCAAAGGCAAAGACCTTACAGCGCGTAACGTCTAAGGCTTTAAGGTAGCTGTGAGATATTATTTTCACGTTATGCGTTATGCCTTCAGCGCAATAACTTATCAGAGCAGCCCGCTCATTATCCTCTTCGAGGACATATACCTGCACATCTTTATGTACTAAAGCATATAACAGGGCAAACTCTCCGTAGCCTTTATTTACCACAACGACATCATTATGGCGTGTGGGCGTGGGCGATACCCATTTATCAAAGTCGTCAAAGCGTTTAAGGCTCTTTTTTACCGACTTATATACCTCGACGCCCTTATAACGATAACGGTCGAGAAGCAAGCCATGAAAGTAACGGGCAGTCTCCCTCAAAGAGGCTATCTTAGCATACTGCTTAACATAGTATGCATGTATGGCTTTAGTCCGGCTAACATAGTCTGTGCCCCATGTAGCATCGTTTTGTGATATTCTCTTGCCTACGCTTACATCTATGTGGCCTGAATATACCATAAAGCTACCTCGTGGCAGCACCTCGTTAAGCCCATGAAGCATTACGGGGACAATGTCTAAACTTAGCTCTTGGGCTATGTAGAACGCTCCTTTATGAAAGCGTAGTATAGACGAGAGCGGGTTACGCCTGCCCTCGGGAAACACCACAAGGCTATAACCCTGCCGCACACGCTCTTTTAAAAGGGCTATGTTAGCCTGCATATCGCTACTAAGAGTAACATATCCCAGCCAGCGATATATGCGCTTTACCACCCATGAGCTGCTTGGAGCGTTATTAGATATAAGCACCAGCTTAGGGCTTAAAGCCATAAACACGGCAGCATCTAACATAGACTGATGATTGCTAATAACCATTACAGGAGCCTTAAAGCTCTCTTTAAAAGGGTTATCTACCCTATATCTTACACTTGGTATATGCGCCAAGCTATAACGGTAAAGCCTATGCACATACTGTCTAAAGCTCTGCTCCCTACCCTCTGTATGCCTTAAAAGGCAAAAAACAAAGAAGCCTCTTACATATACTGTTATTATCTCAAAGAAGAACACCACCACAGCAAGCCCCATTCTTAGCAAAGGCTTCATAGACACTGGACGCCTTCTATAACCGCCTGCGTTACTAACTAAAAACTTAAAGATGAGCGGCGGAAAGATATAAGCCATCAAGACCACAGAAAACATACCCGTTATAGTAACCTCTGCTAAAGAATGTAGAGCAGGGTGGCGAGCCACTATAAGCGTACCCATACCTATAAACATTATCAATGCCGAGATGATAATGGACTGCTTATACGAAGATAACATCTTGCGGCGGTAAGCATACTCGTATACAGCACCCTCTGTCATAAAGATGGTATAGTCGTCGCCCTGACCAAAGATAAAAGTAGCAAGGATAATATTAACAATGTTAAACTGCATTCCCATAAGCCCCATAAAGCCTAATATCCATACCCAGCTAACAGCCATTGGCACAAACGAGAGCAAAGCAAGCTCTATGCTGCCCATAGACAACCATAAAAACAAAAACACTATAAAGCCGCATGCAAAGCCTATATAATTGAAATCGTTAGAAAGGTAACTGGCTATGGCACTGTTCATACCCACAACATCAAAGCTGTTGCTACCATTCTTCTTCAGATAAGCCTCTACGGGCTTCACATTATGCTCCTTTACAGATAAAAGGCTTATAACGTTATACTGCTTCTTGGCATGGTCTATGCTGATGTTAGAAGAAAAAATCTGCTTTATAAGCTTATCAAAGTAAGCCACTTCACGCACAGGGTATTCCCTTTCTAACAAGGCATAAAAGCTATCAAAGCTGTTAGGAGCAAAGCCTTCCGAGAGCGTACTGCGCTGTAAAGATGTCTTCAGAGCCGCCTTATGTCGAGAGAGAAACTCTCGCCAGAGGCTTAACCTATGAGCCTGCTCTTTCTTAGAGGGTAAGAAGCGGCTACAAGAGGAATATTCATGTATATAGCCTTTATCTTTTAAACGCCTAAGATATGGCTGCAAACGAAGGTTTTTGTCTAAAGCAGCGTCTATGGTAGTATCGGTAGAGATGGCATATACCTTCTTTAGACCGCTGCCATGGGTCATCATGCGCTGAAAGTAAGCCATGTCTGCCTTTTGAGCGCTTGTCATATAGTTGATATGTGCGATGTTGGCATCAAACTTTGTCTTAAAGCTAAAATATCCAAACACCACAGTAAGTATAAGCACTACGATAATAAAGGCAGGCTTATTCTCTAAGGATATGTTGCCAAGTTTGTCTAAAAAAGTATGCTTCTTGCTGGTAGTAGCCTTTGAGATGTGCGGAAGATATATCAAGACAAAGAAGATAGTGCCTACAAGGAGCAAAGAGCTAAACAAGCCCAAGTCTCTTAAAGCTACCGACTGCAATGGTACTAACGCCAAGAAAGCCCCCACCGTGGTAACATTACCTACCAAGAGCGGCACTACTATTTCGCGCAAAGCCTTACGATGGTTAGGCGTATGTGAGAGGTGAGCTATGAAGTGTAGCGGATAGTTGACAGCAATACCTAAGATAACAGACGATATGCCTATGACGATAACAGACACCCTATCGTGTAAAAGAGCCATAAGCCCCATAGCGAAGAGCCACCCCCACGCTATGGAAAGAGCTATTAAGAAGAGGTTACGCACATTGCGGAAAGAGAAAAGCAGCAAAGCTAATATCAGTATTACAGATATTGCTACAGACAAGATACTGTCCGTCTTAATCTGCTTAGCATTAGTAACGGCTATCACAGGGCCGCCTATGATGTGTATATCAATATTTTTGCCTGCCACCTTAGTAGCGCAAAGATTAAGCATATCTATTAGTGAGGCGTTGTTTTCGGTCTCGCTTGCGCCATACGGCGAAGAGATCATAATAAAAGCTTTCTGCATATCGGGCGAAAAGATATGACCATCGTATAGCTCATAGCGTAAGTCTGCGTCAGATGGTTGCAGCCTTTTCAGTATAGGTAAGAAAAGGTTAAGAGGGTCGCGCTGTATGTTATCTGTTAATATTCCTCCTACGGGAAACATAAGCATCTGCTTATCTCGCTGCAACTCTCTCTTAGCATACCCTTGCTGTGATAGCAGGCTATCCATTCTTATATAATCTGCCTTAGTGAGGAAATAAGGTATGTTATCGTAAACGAAAGATGTTATATCCGTCATCTTCTGCATATCTACCTGCGACATCACGTTTCTTATAACCTTAGCCGTATCGGCTTTTGCTATTTCTTTGGTAAAGGCATCTATAGTGCTTACCATAGCATCAGGGTTAGTATGAGTGGTGTCTTTATACTGAAAGACGGCAAAGATCCTGTTAGCTCCAGATATGTCCTGATATACCTTTAAGGCGTTATGGTGTGTGCTGTCTATGGGTAGGAAGTCGGCTATGTCTTCCTTATAGTTAAGACGCAGCATAGATAGCACCAATAGCAAGGTTAAGCCTAAGAAAGAGAAGAGGCACATCATGCGGTGCATCTTCATATAGGCGTATATGTTTAATATAAAGTTAGTCATTGTTCCTTTTCTTTTACCCTTTTAAAATATCTGTTACCTCTTTATACTTTTCTTTATTACCTCATTTAACCATGAGAGAAACTCACCTTTCCACCTTCTGCTTTCTACAGTTCCCTTATGTTCGGCAGCTCCAAAGCCATGCCCCCCAGTATGATATTGTATGTACTTGTGAGGTATGTTATTAACGCTTAGGGCAGAATCGAGCAGCACAGCGTTACGAAAGTCCACTATAGGGTCGTCTTTACAATTAACTAAAAACACAGGCGGGCAATCTTTTGGTACATGGTTTTCCGTTGACAGAGAGTGTCTTAAAGAAATATTATTCTTCATATCATCGCCTAACAACGCCCTGCGTGAACGTTTATGCACACACTTTTTCTCCATAGTAACCACTGGGTATATAGAAGCTATAAAGGCTGGGCGTTCTTTAGGTGAAAGGAGTTCGCCTGCTAACATCACCAGATGACCACCAGCTGAAAAGCCCATAACACCTATACGATGTGGATTAATGTTATATGCGTTAGCCTTTTTGCGTATATAGGTAAGAGCCTGGTGTAAATCGTTGAAAGCATCAGGGTGTCTATAGCCACGAAAAAGATAACGAAAACGGGTAAGATATGCCCAAAAGCCTGCTGTACGATACCTTAGGACAAAGGCAGAAATGCCGTTTCGCTGTAACCACTTACCCACTGCTTCACCCTCTGCCTTGAGATCGTGCCAGAAGTAGCTACCTCCCGGACACACCACAACAGATATGTTATCATGCCCAGCAGCAAGATAAGGCGTCATCTCTACTGCTTTTCTTACATTGGTGCCTTGCCATACGTTTACCCTTAGCTCCTCTTTTTTAGCTTTTGTAAAGGGCAATAAGACCAACAACATTATGCTTAGCACATATAATCGCCTATTCATTAGCCTCTTCATTATTAATCTTATTTAATATATAGTCTTTTCCCAAGATAGCTTCTGCGGTATTAATAGCCGTTAGAGAGACACCACAAAAGCCATGAAGATTATTATTTTGCCCTGTAAGCAAAAGGTTGTCCACCTTAGTAAACACTGGCACTTGTGAGAGAGTTATATTTTTATAGTCCTTACTATAACCGCTCAAAGCCCCATCTTTAACACCATAAAAGTCGCGAATGGTAAGAGGCGAAGAGGCGTTTACCTTTTCTATGCAAGACATAAAGCCAGGGTGCAACTCTTCCACCTTTCTTAATATCTGCTGTGTCTTTTGCTCCTTCCACTGCTCATAGTCTTTACCACGATGACCCACAACAGTGTTTTCCCACTTAGCTACCTCCTGAAAAAGCATAGGTGCCGTAACTAAAGCCTTTTTAGCATACTTAGACTGCTGCTCTTCGGGTGGAGTCATAAACAAAAACCCTAATGGCCAAAAGCTATGAGGCTCACCAAAATGCCACATGTCAGCGTATCGCGTCATATAATATTCCGAATGATTAATATAAGGAAAGGTATTAGGCTTAAACTTAATATATACCGAAAAAGCAGAATAAGAATTTGGTATAGACCTAAGCCTGTCTCTGTAAGCCTTAGGGAATGCTTTCTGGGGCATAAGCTCAAGAAGAGTGCATGGATGAACATCTGATATATAATACTGCCCATGATACTCTCTACCCTTAGAGGTTTTTACAAAATCTATATGATGATCGTTTACCTCTATCCATTCCACTTTATCGCCTACTATCACCTCTCCGCCAGAGCTTTCTATAATGGAAACTAACAAATCGGCAAACTTACTGCTTCCTCCCACAAACCTGCTTGCACCGTTTATATATAGCGTACTGATAATAGCATGTATAAACGAAGGAGTTTCATCGCCCCTACCACCATAAAGCGGATTCATATAAGCTACTATGCTACGCAGCTTAGGGTTATTGATATACTTTGCCACAAAGGCATCTGCCGAAAGGAGAAAGTCGTCGGGATATCTTTTAAACAAGCTGTCTTTAGAAGGACGAAGATGAAACAAGTCTACATTATCACTAATATCATATATCGCTTTAACGTATGCTGCTATATTTTCCCTTTCTTTAGGAAAATAATATGCTAAAGAGTTTATAAAACCCTCTTTACCCTCTTTGATATTATAACGCTTTTTGTCTTCTGCAAAATAAAGACTATCCGCACATTCGGCATCAACACGCCTTAAAAGCACCTTGTCTATAATACCTAAATACTTACAAAGACGGTAAATATTACCACCTTTCTGCATTCCTCCTATAACGTGCATACCTGTGTCGAACCTTTCGCCAAACCTACTGAAAGTTTGTAACCCACCACCTATAGTAGAATTTTTCTCAAGCACTACTACCTTAAAGCCTTCCTTTGCAAGTATAGCACCAGAAACAAGTCCGCCTAATCCTCCACCTATAATAACTACTGTTTTCATTTGTTAGCCTCCTGTATCTGTTTATATATTGTTTTTGCTGTAAGAAGCTCGCTGCACGTTACTATAGCTCCTACCAAAACCCCTAACATACCATGAGAGTTAATGTTCTGCCCTGTAAGAAAAACATTCGGTATCCTTGTTCTTTGTGGCACCCTGCAAGCTGCTGCCATATTAATATCCTTAGCGTTGCCATACATAGATCCTCCCTCTGTGCCTGTATAATAACGATAGGTAAGAGGAGTGGACGTATAATATCTGCTGATATTATCACTTATATTAGGGAAATGCTGTTCTAAAACAGATATAAGTTTTTCGGCTTTTTCCTTCTTAAACTCCTCATAGTCTTTCCCCCTATGCCCCACTGAAGAGCCTGCCCACTGCTCTACATCTTTCATCTGCATATACGACAAGATTACTCCCGTAGAGGCAAAGCCTGTTAGGTTGTTTGGACAAAAGTGCATATAAAGAAAGCCTTTAGGCCACGTTTCAGAGGTATATTTCTCACAATCCCAAGGAGTATCTGTCTGATAACCATAATAATTATAATTAATATAAGGCACGGTGTTTTCCTTAAAACTTAAGTAAACAGAAAAGCCCCCAACCGTTTGTGGTATCTCGTTAATGCGCTTACGAAAGGCAGGACGTATGAGCTTGGTGTTAAGTAGCTCTAAAGTGCGCATGGGGTGAGCGTCAGAGATAACATAATCGCAAGGCAAAAGGTCTTTACCATTCACCTCAACAAAGGTGGCGTGTGTGTCGTCGCATATAATCTTAGTGGCTTTCTTACGGGTTATAACCTTACCAGCGTAGCTCTCTATGACTCTAACTAACGCCGCTGCAATGGTATCGCTTCCTCCTTTCACTCTGTAAGCACTCTGATTATAAAAGTCCATAATAAAAGCATGAGTAGAAAAGGGCGTTTTGTCTTTTTCAGCAGCATAAAGCGGCAAGTTGCCTACAAGAACTTTAGATAGTAAAGGGTCTGTGATAATATTGTCGATAACCTCATTTATAGAGCGCAGCTGATACTCCGTATTAACAGAAGCGTCCGTTTCGGCATATTTCAAAGAGTGTAAAGACGATGCAGAGGCTATCTTTTCTACCAGATCATAATACCTCACTAAGTTGTCGTGCTGATGTGGAAAATATTTAGTCATTTGCTTAATAAAAGCCTCCTTACCATTTGCAAACCTATACCGCTTACCCCCTAAAGACACCACATCATAACCTTTAGTATCTAATGGTGAAAGGGTAATATCCTTATCTATCTCCAGAAAAGTAAGCAGCTTTCTTAACGTTTGCCCTTCAGAGGCACTACCTATGAAGTGCATACCTGTTTCAAACTTATCACCACCACGATAAAAGCATTGCAAACACCCTCCTACCTGCGTGCCTTGTTCTAACACAGTAACATCATAACCGTTTTTAGCTAAGATAACTCCTGTGGACAACCCTCCTAATCCACTTCCTATAATAACGACCTTCTTCTTATCTGCCCTTAACATAATTATTTATATCATTTGCTCACACCTGTTAGATATCTCCTCATACCTTTCCTTATAATGCTTACGCATGGCAGAGGCTTGCTGCTGACAATTGCCCATCTGCTGCAATTCTGCCTGCGACAAAGGCTTATCTACCTCTATATATAACAAGCCCTTGCGTAAGTGATAAGTCTTTTTAGGAAGCACCTTACCTGTACCATAAAGATACATAGGTAAGATATCTAATCCTAACTCTTGCGCTATGTAAAAAGCTCCTTGGTGAAACCTGCCTATCTTACAATCCATAGAACGAGTACCTTCAGGATATATTGCTATGCTATAACCCCGGGCTACAAGCGGCTTGAGCTTACATACTAAAGAGTCGATACCCTCCTTAACGGGTAAATATTCTGCCTTACGTATCATAAAGCCATAGAAAGGATTGTTCCATACCCACTCATTGGTGAGAAAGATTATCTTTGGTGTAAATATAAGCTGACACATTAAGTCGAGATGCGACTGATGATTACATATTATGATACGTGGCTTATCGAAACTTACATTTGCTAAAAACTTACTATAAAACTTTGCTCCGGGAACACCATGACGCATAATAACAAAGCGTGAAGCATAATAGATAAGCTGATGTAAACGAAAACTCTTCTTTTCGGTCATCTTACCTAACTTAATATATAACCATGTGAACGGAGTAAAGATAATAAGAGAGAAAAAAACAAAAAACAACAAGGAGTATGCTGTTCTTATAAAAACCATTAAAAGACGCCATAAACGTAAAGGCAAACCATACACTACGGCTAAAAAACAAAGTATAGTGTTTAAAACTGAAATCCTCGCAAAGTCAGTCCCAGCTCTAAAATGGCTAACACGCTCTTGACGAGGAGGATAATATACATTAACAGGTATTGACACCAGCTCTACGCCATGCCATGCTGCAAAAACCAAAAGCTCTAACTCTGCTTCATAACGAGAGGTGAGCAATGATAGCCCATATAGCTTGCGTAATGGATACAAGCGATAACCCGTCTGCGTATCACTTAAAAACTTACCTGTCTGAACACAAAACCAAAAATTAGAAAACTTATTAGCAAAGCTGCTACCCTTAGAGCGATCTACCCCCTCTAAATTGCGATTTCCTATTATCAAAGCACCGGGTGTCTTCTTGTTAGCCTCTAAGAAAAGCTCTATATCTTTAGGATAATGTTGCCCATCAGCATCAAGAGTGATAGCATAGGCAAAGCCCATTTCTAAAGCCTTCATAAACCCTACCTTTAGAGCATAGCCCTTACCCCTGTTTTTAGAATATGATAACAACGTGATATTATCTATCTCCTTCAAAAGAGACGTTGTGCTATCTGTGCTTCCATCATTAACAACAATAACATTATCACAATAAGACAATGTTTCCAACACCACCTTTAGAACACTTCTTTCATTATTATAAGTAGGTATAACAACACAAATGCCTCTTAGGGTAAGCTGCCTTTTTACTTCTTCTTTCAACATTGCTTTATCAACTCTAAAGACATCTTACACTTTAACTCACCCGAAGCACTTACCTCTATTTGTGCCTTAACCCTAAGAAAGTCTTCTAAGACATCTAACTTCTTTATTTTATATTCTACCCTTGACGCATCTATAGGAGAAATAATAGAAATAAACTTTACGTTCTTTACCTTTACTATCTCTAATGCTAACTTTATAGAGAAATAATCCTCTAAGTATTCTTCTAAAAGCTCCTTACCTATCTGTACAATACATACACCGGGAGTAATAGGCTCGCCCGGGAAATGAGCCTGATAGATGATGTGAGCCTTGTTTAAAGCTATTGTAAAGCTGCATGGAGGCTCGGTTATAGACTTATCTACTATAGTATATAGATTATTCTTCAGCTGCATCTTTTAATAATGAAAATTTATAATCTATCTTATATTTCTCATTACGATAACAAGAAACACCATGCTGCAAATTCTTCATCAAGCAAAGCAAATCGGTACGCAATACTCTCTTTATATACCACTTATCAAACATCTTAATAACACTATCTATCTTTACTTTATCAAGGTCGGGTAAATAAGTGAAGCTAATAACAGAAATGCCAAACTCATTAAACAAGCAACCCTTAACACCACTTACATCATGCACCAAGACACAGATGCCACTTGCATAGCCTTTCTGCATCTCTATAGTGGCATCATACCTTACCCTTGAGCCTATACTGTCAGGAAATAACGACTGACCATGCAAAGGTAATACCAAAAAACTTAGTATGCAAATACTAATTGATACTAAAAACCTTTGCATATATAGGAACATTAGTCTTGACATTCTTTAGCACTATAACTGTCTTATCGCCTTTCTTTTCTACAAGCTCCACTGTAGAAACCATAGAACTATGCTTGTTAAAGCGTAAAACTATCTTTTGAAACATTTGCCTCATCTGCTTTTGCTGTGGATAAAGGGTAGCTATATATTCTGTAGAAGCATCGGTTATGCTCGACTTAAAGTCCTTTGTGTCCGTCAAACATTTACCTACCACACTATTCATCATAACACGAGCTATCTCCTTAAACATCTTGCTCTGATTAATATTAATAACATCACTGCGCTTACCCCTGCTTATAAGCACCTTTTGCCCATTAAGAACAAAAGCATAAGTATAAGGAGATGTATATTCCCAACGAAGCTTATTACCCTGTTGATAAAACATCTTACCTCGTGATACCATATTATAATTGAGCATCTTGATATACTTTGTCTGCACAAAATCACATTGCATCGACTTCATTTTCAAAGCCAATGCATTTATTTGACGCTTTAGCTGTGCCTCATTAAGCTGTGCAGAAGCTATAGAGAAAAACATACCTAAAACAATAAAAAGAACAAAAAACCTTTTCATAATTATTTTGCTATTAAAAAACATCCTATTATTATAAAGCCCACTCCTAACCATTTTACCATAGAAACGGACTCATTAAAAAACAACATTGCCGCGAGAAGACCAAAAACATAGCTCAAACTTATCATAGGATAAGCAACACTTAGCGGATAACGCTTAACAATATACATCCAAAGAATGGAACTAATGCCAAAGAACACACCACAGCAGGCAAACTGCCAGTTAAGCAACAAGCTAACCCAAAAGCTACGCCTCCAGCCAAAAGGCTGCATCTTACCTAAGCCAAACTTTAAGAACACTTGCCCACCTGATAGCAGAACACTTTGCAAAACAGATAACACTATTACTCTCCACATGACAACACCATAACTACAGAATGTACCCCGGGCAAATCCTTTTGATGAACATCATCTGATAAAGTATCAAAAAGCAACGTACTCTCATCATGACAGCCCACTAACACGTTCTTAACCTTACCGCTACGCAGCAACATTTCAGCATCACGAATAGCCCAATCTAAAGAATGAGACTCCTGAGTATAAGTAACATTATAACCATTGCAATGGGTCTTTATAGCTATATTACTACCAATAGTATTATGTGTGCTCTGCATAAAATAAGTGGGCTTTAACATTACCTCACCCTCTGACCTTATCTGATATAACAAACGCTCACTGTTTTCCAAACAGCCATAAGCAGTAGCTGTAATGATAGCTTCTGGCGTCTTTATACCTGCTTGCTCCAAAGCCTCGAGCGATGAAAGAAGAGAGCTCTTCATTATCTTACCCATACGACGAGATTCCAAAGGCTTAACATACTTACTAATACCAGACAACTGCTCTATACTTGTTATCTCTACCTTAGAAAGAACCTTTATTTTATCTTTAGAAAAAACAGTTTCTTCTTTCAACGTAGGACAAGAAGATATTACTAAAGATGTATCGTTACCACCAAAACCAAACGAATTACAAAGTACATGACGCAACTCAATATCTCTTACTCCCAAAGTAGGGGTTATACCGTCTTTCATCTGATTACTCCAACCCAAATTAGCTGGAACAAAATGGTTTTCTATAGCAAGCAAACATATAACAGCTTCTATACCTCCCGAGGCACTTGTAGTATGCCCCGTAAAAGATTTTGTACTCGATACCAAAGGAAGATTATCTCCGAAGACACGTCTTAAAGACACACTTTCGCTCTGATCATTATTAGGAGTACCCGTCCCATGAGCATTAATATACTGTATATCATTAGCCGAAAGATGGGCGCTATGCAAAGCCTCCTTCATAGCAAGATAAGCCCCCTGACCATTTTCTGAAGACGCCGTTTGATGGAAAGCATCACAAGCATTACCATAACCCGTCAAGTAAGCATGTGGACAAACACCCCTTTGCTTAGCTGTCTGCTCCGATTCTAACACTAAAAAGGCTGCACCCTCGCCAAGATTTATTCCAGCTCTTGTTTCATCAAAAGGACGACACTGCTCATCATCGAGTATCATTAACGAATTAAAACCATTAAGATGAAAACGAGTCAAAGCCTCTGTACCACCTGCTACCACCATATCTGCCTGCCCTGCTTCTATAAGCCTTGCACCAAACATAATAGCATTAGCTGCTGAAGAGCAAGCTGTAGACAAAGTAGTTACATCGCTAAAGATACCAAAATAGTTAGACATAGACAACGTATTATGACCACAATCGTGATGACGTATAAGCGACGCTCTATCCTCTTGCTCTATATGGTCAAAGCAAAGCTCGGTAATATCCATACCACCTACCGTTGTTCCCGACACAAGAACTATACGCAAAGGCTTATCCCTATACTTTGATACATCTATGTGAGCATCTTTCAAAGCCTCATCTATAGCTAGCATACCCAACAAAGCAGTACGGCTCATCATCTTATCGGAAGGTATGCCAAGAATAGATTTCATCTCTTCATTAGATAAATCGACCTCTGCTACAGGCAATTCGTGATGAACAGATTGTAAATGTTTCATCTTACCTATACCCGTTCTGCCATCAAGCAAAGATGACAATACCTCCTGCTTGTTTTTACCAATAGCAGAGACTATTCCCTCTCCTGTAATTGCGATATTCATCTTTATATGATTTTTAGAGAATACCTATATCTATTTTTTTCTATTCTTATCTACATAATCAGCTATTGTTGACACACTCTTAAAGATCTCTTTACCCTTTGCAGGATCAGAAAGCTTTATTCCGTATTTTTTCTCCAATAACACTATAAGTTCCAATGCATCAATAGAGTCTAACCCTAAGCCATCACCAAAGAGAGCATCATTCTCATCAATATCATCAGGGGTCATCTCCTCAAGATTTAATGCTTCTATAATTTCCTGCTTCAATTCTTTTATCAATTCTTCCATTGTTGTTTTTATTTTTTTTTTATTTATTTCTTATTTCTATAAGCTCAAGATCCACCTCAAAATGGGTATCGTCCTCATAATCTATCCAGCCTGTTAACACACTCTTTATATGCTTATCCTGCGCTAAAGTATCTAACACCTCATACATCTGCTCCTCGCTCTTTTGAGGCAAGATATAAAAGGAAGTTTCACCATGATAATGATTTCTAATAGCAATTTCTCCGGTTACTATATTAGGTAATGTGTAAACAAACACCAAAGGACTGGGATAATAGTTCTCTTTACTTTGTATTGATTCTAAATATTTCCTATCCGAAGAAATAGAAGAAGAACGATTAAAAAGTACTACAGCCCTATCATCACAGTCCTTAAACCTTTCTTTCCCTTCAGCCTGCAACAACAATTCAGATGCAACAAAACCTAAACGGCACAGACCGTCCATCTTATAATACCTAATATAGCTACCTATTTTTTGCTTATAAATAGCAGTAAGTAGACTCGCATCACCATTATCATTATCTACTACAACAGCTTTACCATCAACAAAAGCACCCTGAGCAGACAAACTTACTTTATGACGCTTTATAAAACTTACCTCCTGCATATACTCTAAACAGCTCGTAACAGGCTCTTTCTTCTCTACTAAGACTGTGGCATTACAGCCACCAAAGCCTGAAAGCATCTTTACAAAAGCCTTCTTGCTCGTAGCACTATTAGCCTTAACTACATTCACTCTACCTGAAACACCAAGCTCCTCATAACCATACGTACCTATTATGTTATTATCATCTACCGACTGCATACATAAAATAGTTTCTAACACTCCTGCAGCTCCTAAGGTATGACCAAAATATCCTTTCAATGCGTTTATAGGAACTTCTGACAAGTTAGCTCTTTGAATAGCTAACGACTCCATCTGATCATTAAACAACGTTGCTGTCCCATGAGCATTTATAAAGGCTAAGTTAGCTTTATCTACATCATATAACGTTTCTCTTAAAGCCTTATACAAGCCTTCAGCTGTCTTTGAAGGAGCACTAATGTGATAGGCATCATTCCTTACAAAGCCTTTACTTATAGTCCAAACCTTATTAGATGAAAGATGTTGAGGTAGAACCCTTGAAAGAACCAACGTTGCAGCAGCTTCGCCAAGGTTAAGCCCAGATCTGTCCATGTCAAAAGGTTTACAAGGCTTTAAGGATAAGGCCTTCAACGATTGGAATCCGGAGATAATAAAGCCTTTAGGCGTATCACAGCCACATACCACAGCATAGTCATAACTGCCTTGATCTAACAAGCGAGAAGCTAATATCAATGCCGACAAACCTGATACACAAGCATTACAAACCACAAAGGGCTTCATACCAAAAGTTAGCGCAACGTCTTTAGCAACCTCGCTCAAATACCATTTATCATCATCTTCTACACCTAAGCTCTCAATATCTCCTTTGGTAGAACTTAAGATAAATGCCACTTTCTGCTTTTCTATATTTATATTGAGCTTGCTAATGGCTTTCTTTACTGAGCGAAAAACTATCTTTTTAAAATCTGCAAAAAGAAAAGATCCTGTAAAAGATTCAGCAATATCATGATAACCTTTAGCATAAGTGCGAATACCAGACTTACCTGATTTCACTGCTAAATAGTTTTCTTCAGATGTTTCTCCTAATGGAGATATGATATTATCTGATAATATATAAGCCATAATCTTCCTTTCTATACACTTTATTTTTTACCAAAATACTTCTCTTTCCATGCTTTATAAAAAGGAGGATTATCCCAAATAAGCTGATAATTCATATCTACAAAAACCTGCACAGAATGGCCTGTAGCTATCAAAGTATTATCTACGGCATCGTGTATCTCGTAATCGAAAACTATTTTTGCCGACTCTGTAGGACGATATATTATATCTATACGAGGAGTTAAACCATACTTTATAGGCTTCTTATAATGAATGCTTAGCTCTACTAAGGGTGCAAAATAGCCTTCATCGAAGAAATTCATATATTCCAATCCATATTTTTTGCCAAAAGCCTCACGAGCATCTTCAAAGTAAAGAGGGTAAGAACCATGCCATACAATATTCATAGAATCTACTTCACTAAAACGTATCTCAAACCTTTTAGACTCTTTTAGCTCTGTCATTTCTCTGTCTCCATTCCTTTTACGGCTATCTTTATATCCGTCGTTGCGAGTATCTTACCATTACTCTTTATAATAGCACTTGCTAAAGTCATACCAAAAACCTCTTCCTTTATCTCTATCTTTGTAGTAATTACATCGCCTATCTTAGGCAAAGAGATAATATCAAAGTTGCGCACTGCTCCGATAAAGCCTAACTGAACACTTTTCTTTAAAATATATTTATTAACATAACCTATACGAGCAGCACAGCTCTGAGCTATGTTCTCCATCAGACCTGATGCCGAAAAACAACCATTATCCACAAAAATATTCCCAGCCTTAACCTCTGTCTCTGTTATAGTAACGCTCTTATCAAAATGTATAAGGCTACCTATCATCACAAAAGGCTCTTGCTGAGGCAGGAGTTCGTGAACGTCTATCTTGCGAAGATCTTGCTCTAATGGATTATTTACATCAAAATAGATCATAATATATATAAACACTAAAAGTATTTATCATGCCCAAAAGTCGTAAAAATTATACCACTGATGAGGATATTGCTCAAGCCTCTTTTCCAGCTCTTTGGCATAGCTATCAGCCAATTGCTGCATCTGCGTATTACGAGATACTGTTTTGTCATATTTCAAAGATGAAACATAAACTGTATATCCCATAGCCGATGTCTTAAACACGTTAACTGCTATAACTTCCATTCCACGCATTGTTGCTACCGAGAAAGGTCCCATGGGCAGCTTTGCCTTTTTACCTATAAACATTGCTTCCAATACCTTATGCGAACCTATAATACGATCGGCAGGCATACTGACAATCTCATTATTAGAAAGAGCTTCGTTTATCTTAAACAAATGGCTCATATCATGCTCCACAGGTATCATACGGATATTAGTATGGGTAAATATTTCTTTCCTACCATTCATCACCGTAGCTTTCTCGCTACCATAAACTAAAGCATTCATACGCTTCTTATCTGCCACTAAGGTATAACCCGCTATCTCGTAACAACCCACATGAGCACTAAGCATCATGAAGCCTTCGTCCTTATCTGCCAGGCAAGAAAAGTCTTTATAACCTTTCACTGTTACCTTAAAGCGCTTTCCTGCAAACATAGCAAACCTATCTATCACAGTCTGACCAAACAAACAGTGATTAATATACGTAGACCACGCTGCATGAAGCTTACTATATCCCCGTCGCTCACGAAAATAACGATAAGCAGTTACTCTGCTCCTATTAATGATAAGACAAATGGGAATAACAAAAACAGCAGTAAAAGCATATAGCAACCTAACGTCTACATACCTTAAAATGCTTACCAAATGGTTATGCATCCAAGCTGTGCCAAAGGTAGTATTAGCTTTCACCCTTTTACCCTACCTTGCTCTGTATATAATCGCAAAACTGCTTCAAGGTTGTTACGCCCTGCATCTCTTCTGGCTTTATTTTAAAACCAAAATTCTTCTCCACGATAACAACAATATCCACAAAGTCAAGACTATCTATGCCAAGATCGTCCTTAAGACGAGCCTCTGGAGCTATCTTGTCTTCTTCTATCTCCAAATCCTCAACGAGGAAGTTTCTTACCTTTTCTTCAATTTCTTTTCTTTCCATTTACTTCTTTTTTTTTATATTTTCTTTACTTCTAATATAGTGTGTCCTTGCCCAATATTATCATGTGTAGCTACCACTTTCATACCTGCCTTCTCTATCTGCTTAATAAAATCATCGGAGTGATACATCTTGCTATTACCGTTTGCCATAACCGTAAAATAAACGCTGGTCATGGTAAGACACAGCGAGGCAGGTTCATACTTCTGTCTATCCCAGAAAGTCTCCATAATATATAATGTGGTAGCAGACGTCATCACCTTAGCTGCACGCTTTAGAATGCTACATATATCTTCCTCTGAAAAGCAATCGAGAAACTGGCTCATCCATATTGCGTCCCAGCTACCTTGTGGCAGCTCGTTGCACTCTTCAAGGATATTAGTAGGATAACCACTTATCCTTTCTGCACCATTCTTACCTTTTATATTATTCTGCATCATGCCTATCTGCCCAGGAAGATCCACTATGGTAACATTAACGTCCTTATCATGATCTACACAGCGAAGAGCAAACCGCCCTGTGTTACCACCTACGTCCATTACATGCTTAACAGTATTCTTGCCAAAGACTATCTCTAAAGCTGTATCGAAAGAATTATCACTATAAAAATGATCGAACCCAAACCAGCTCCGCTGCACTTGCTCATCTAGCTTAGATAGCCCCTCATATATAGTGTGCCAATCTCCAAGTGTTTTAAGACCTGCAGGCTTACCCTCTTTAAGAGCCTCATCAAGGTAAAACATTCCACGATAGTTTACATCATGATTAAAGTCAATATTAACCCGAGTGGCAGGGTCAGTAAGCAAGAACCAACCAGTCTTAGAAATAGTATAACAATCGGTGGTTTTATCTATCAATACAGTGCCTATGCTAAGCGATGCCTCTAATAATATCTTGAGAACATACTCCGACAAACCTGTCTTTTGCTGCATATCAGCAAGTGTCATACCGCCTACACTATCGCGCAGATGATCCAAAATACCCCACCTTATCATAAGGCGGGATACTTGAAATATAATTGGTGCCCATGCTATATACTCTGCCTGACGCTGAGCCTCACGAGCCGACAAATGCTCCTTTGTATATCTATCACTTTCAGATTTGAAAAGATTCATAATTTTTATATACGTTAAGAATGCTTCTTATATATATCTCTTTACTTTAGTTTTGCTACACGCTCTGCTAAGTTGAAAAAAGTCTTTCCAAAACATTCTCTTGGCACAAAATCCTTCCCATCTTCAGCCTCGTCAATAGTTATCTTTACTAACGATTCCTTTGTCTTAACATCTACTATCTCAAGGCTTCCCCACATCTTAGCCTCATGTTTAGGAACAAAACTCATTACTGAAAAGTAACGATCTATACATGTTACTTTAAGGATAAACTTATATGTAGCCTCTGAAGCATCTTTTGCTAATTTTATTTTTTTAGATTTTTCATTAAAACCTTTTATAAAGCTCTTCTCACAATCAGACAAGACAAAGTCATAATCCGTACCGAGTTTCTCCTTTAAGTCTTTATCTTTATCATATTTTGCTTCACTCCAGTCGAAGACTATTAAAGCCTTTCCTTTCGACCTCATTATTGTAGATAGATTTTTCTTTCCTTCTATTGCCTTTAAAGGATTACTTGCCATTGCTACTATGCTACATAATAGAAGGCACATGGTCATAAAAAAGTTTTTCATTGTTAAAAAAAAAATGTTTTATTATTAAATAGTTATTTTATTTTTTTTATTATTAATGCCGAGTTGGTACCACCAAAACCAAAGCTATTGCTAAGCACCGTATTAACCTCTGTGTCTATAGTCTTTGCTGCTATATTCAGCTTAGAAGAGTACTCGTCAGGATTTTCAAAATTGATATTTGGTGCTACAAAGTTATCTTGCATCATTAATGTGCTATAAACTATCTCTGAAGCACCTGCCATCCAGCATTCATGACCCGTCATACTCTTTGTAGAAGATATTAAAGCGTGCTTACCTTCAAACATTCTATTTAAAGCTATAGCCTCATACATATCGCCCTGATGAGTACTCGTAGCATGAGCGTTGATATAATCTATATCATCTACGCTTAAACCTGCCATAGCTAAAGCTCTGCTCATAGCTATCACACTACCATCATCGGAAGGCTGACTAATACCTCCACCATTACTTGAAAAGCCATAACCCACTACCTCCGCAAGGATATTAGCACCCCTTGCCTTAGCATGATCATAATCCTCTAATACCAAAGAGGCTGCACCACCACTTGGTATTAACCCATCACGATCACGATCGAAAGGTCTGCTCGACTTCGTTGGCTCGTCCATTCTTATAGAAAAAGCTCCAAGAGCATCAAAAGAAGCCATAGAATAATAGTTAGTTTCCTGAGCACCACCACAAAGCACCATGTCCTGCAAGCCTTGCTTTATCATCATAAAGCCCAAACCTATAGAATGGCTACCACTGGCACAAGCAGAGCTAACGGTAAAGTTTACCCCACGCAAATGGAATATAGTACTAAGATTCATGTTCACAGTAGAATTCATCGACTGAAAGATAACACCATACCCTAACATAGCCGAGTCGTGTTTCTCGTCCATTATCTTTGAAGCCTCTATTACTGGCTTTGCAGAAGAGTCGTTACCAAAAATACAACCCACCTCGTTCTTTAACAAGTATTCATCTGATACACCTGCTTGAGAAAAAGCCTGCAGACTAGACATATAAGCATATTTTGCCTCTTCCGACATACCTGCACGAGTATGCCTATCCAGCATTTTCTTTGTTATAACAGGCTCTTCCACTATTCCTGTAAGAGCCGAACGATAACCATACCCTAAACGCTCTTTCTGAAGACCTATGCCCGACTTGCCTGAACGCAACGACAACTTAACAGCTTCAAGGTCTGTACCTAAGCAAGACCAAATGCCCATTCCGGTAATAACTACTCTTCTTTCCATCTATATTCTGTTTCTTACGCCTAACTTTCTTAAATAGCTTTCTTATTTTTCTTCTTATGTATATAAACCTCCATTAATACTAATTACCTCGCCCGTAATATAAGCAGCATCGTCAGATGATAAATATTCTACCAGTGATGCTACCTCCTCAGAAGTACCAAACCTACCCACAGGCACCAGCTTCTTTAGCTCTTCCTTTGGTAAGTCTTGCGTCATGTCAGTGTCTATAAAGCCTGGAGCTACAGCGTTTACCGTAATGTTACGCGGAGCTACCTCTAACGCCAATGCCTTTGTAGCACCTATTAAAGCAGCTTTTGCCGCACTATAATTTACCTGACCTGCCATGCCCTTTAGCCCTGAAAGAGAAGAAACGTTTATTATCCTGCCTCCATGCTTACGCGGCATCATGTGCTTTAGCAAACGCCTCGTAACATAGAAAAAACCATTTAGGGTAATATCAAGCACTTCTCGCCACTCCTCATCGGACATCATAAACATAACATTGTCCTTACGAATGCCGGCATTGTTTACCAACAACGAAATATACTCACCCTGATGATTATCCTCCCAAGAGCTAAGAGCCAAATCTGTCTGTTTACTATCGGAAACATCAAAAGGTAAAAGCTCTGCACTGCCTCCCTTTTCCTCTATTAAAGCCTTTACTTCGTTTGCCTTGTCAGCCCTCGAACAGTAATTGATTATTATTTTATATTTAGAAGATAAGCGCAATGCTATAGCACGACCAATGCCACGTGAAGCCCCTGTTATTAAAGCATATTTCATATTTTTTGTCATATTTTCTAATCTTTTACAAAGCACCACTTAAATGTCATAAGCAGCAAGTAAAGAAAAAAGTATTTTTATATATATTTAATTTATTTGCAAATGTATATAAAAAAACAGAAAAAACAGAAAACATTTTGGCTTTTTTCGATGTAAAAACGACATTCATTACAGCAAGCATCACCTTAACTTACATCACAAAAAAAGAAGTGTATATATTACCATTACCCCCTATATAGCTCCTCTCGCCATGCAAAGACAAAAGTAAATATATACACCCTCTTTATGTTATAACTCTTTAAAACTCAAAGAACACTTTAAAATTTCCTGCTATTTTCTCACCTTTATTTCCTAAAACTATTCCTCCTAATGCTACGTTAACAGCTTGCCCTTTTCTTCCTACACCTATACGAAGACCTAAAGATGCTTCACTGTATGCATCTGTTAATACTCCTGCCAAGCTGTAACCTGCTTTTACTTCTACAAAAGGAGAAACCCTTTTACTTAAGAAGTTATAACGAAAATGTGCATATACAGGAAGAAGATAATCTAAAGCACGCTCATCATAAGCTAATCTTGTTAGGTAAGCAACACCTCCACCTAAGAAAATATGAGAATTAAACTGGTAACCATGACTTGTAAATACTGATGCTGACGACTCGTCGCCCTTCCAATATTGCACACCTAAACCTGCAAACCCTTTATAACCTCTTTTTGCAACACCAGCAGGCTCATCATCATCTTCGTCTTGAGATAAGCCATTTACCTCTTTTGTAATCTTGCTTATATCCTTATAAACAAGCATATTACCCTCTTGTGCTTGCATCTTAACAGGCTCGTTTGATACCATGTCCATACTTGTACCATTTAGAACGCTACCATCTTTAAGGCAAACCTCCTCTTGTGAGCTTCGTGCCATACCCGCTAATGTAAAACCTAACATAAGCGCAGCGAATAAAACCTTTTTTGACATAATGAAAATATTATTTAGTTAAACTTATATATATTTATATCGCTGCAAAGATACACTTTTTTAAAAAAAGAATTTACCCCCCCCATTTTTTAACTTTTCATAACATACGGGTGATAATTACACACACGTCTCTTAAAAGTTTACACCTTACAAGAGGGGTTACCGTTATAAACAAAAAGAAACATCATGGCTCAACCATCTCTTTTAAGTTTCTTTGCTTAACAGAAACAGACACATGCCTACCGTGCCGTGTGTTTACTACACTCATCAAGCTCCGAAATATCTTACCATGAGCAGAAGAATCTCTTATACCTTTATAAGCTATATAATAATGTATCATCTCATGTATTATAACATCGTCTAAAGCATCTTGTAAAAGGTCATAAGCCGTAGAAATGCTTATACGAAAGTCGTAATACTCTATATGTCCAAGCCTTACCTTCCTTTTATATGCCATCTGCCCTAACCTTGTCTTTGCTCGAGAGAGCTTTATGACGGGTATGGGCAGACAATCGTCAAAAATCTGATGATTATACTTTTTAAAACTTTCTTCTATATAAGAAACGCTTGCTATCATTAGTCGGAGAAAAAATAAAAGTCATATAACCCCTAAGAACGATTATATGACTTTTAGCTTATTCTTAAAATTGGCTTAACGTATAAAGGTATACCACCACTGCAGGAATGGCAAGCAAAGAGGAGTCGAAACGATCTAACATACCGCCATGCCCGGGCAAAATCTTACCACTATCTTTTACACCTATTGTTCGCTTAAAGAGGCTTTCCACCAAGTCGCCCCATGTACCAAACACTACTACTACCACACCTAAACCTATCCATACCATGATGTCCATACCCTTAGTTCCTGCGCCATTAGCTCCATAATGACCTATGAGAGCTGCCACGATAATGCTTAGCACACCTCCTCCTATGCTCCCTTCCCAGCTCTTTGCGGGAGAAATGCGTGGGAAAAGCTTATGCCTTCCTAATAACGACCCTGTGCAATATGCCCCTGTGTCGTTTGCCCAAAGCAATATAAAGACGCTTAAAGGTAAAAGCATATTTGCCGATCCTCCCACACTAACATCACCGTTTCCAAAGGCAAGTATGTTTATCAAAGACAGCGGAAAGGCTATATACATCTGTCCCAGCATGGTATAAGCCCACGAGAGGATAGGACTCTCATTTTTAAGATATAGCTCTGCCACAAAAAGATATATAACACAAAGTATATAAGGCACAAAAACTACAAAGCTACTCACCATACCCAGCTCTAAAACAGCAACGGCTAAAAAGAAATAAACACCTGCCACAGTAGATATAAAACGATTTATCCTTACGCCTTTTATCCCGTTTACCAGCCCTGCATATTCCCACATAGTAAGCCCTGTTATAAGGGCAAAGAGCCCTATCATAAAGTCGGCACGGGTAAAGCTACAAAGTATTACCACTACGAATAATATGCCAAAGACGGCTCGAGTAATAAAATTGCGCTGCTTATCTGTCATAGCTCCTATTCTCCTTTCTTATCATTATCTATACCACTACCTTCCTTAGAGCTTTCCTTAGACGATGCTCCTTCTAAAGGTGCTTGCTCTTGCTTAGAGCCTTCACCGTTCTGCTTAGCCCGTAAAGCTGCCTCATGCTCTGCCTGCGCCTGCTTTACGGCTTCTGGCATATCCTCTAACTTAGGCTGAGATGCCTGTTCTGCCTCCATAATCTCTTGCGAACGGCTCACCCAAGGACGTTTGCCAAATATCTCTTCTACGTCTTCTACCATTATCACCTCACGGTCGATGAGCACCTGTGCCAGCTTGTTATGACCCTCTTTATGCTCTGTAAGTATATCTTTAGCACGTTTATACTGCTCGTTTACCATTTTAAGCACTTCCTCGTCTATTACCTTTGCCGTTGTTTCAGAATAAGGTTTTTGGAAGCCGTACTCATCGTTATTATAATAACATATATTAGGTAAACGCTCGCTCATACCTGCATAAGCTATCATTCCGAAAGCACTTTTTGTAGCACGCTCTAAGTCGTTCATAGCACCCGTAGAGATATGACCCGTAAAAAGCTCCTCTGCTGCCCTACCACCAAGCAAAGCACACATCTCGTCTAACATCTGTTCCTTTGTTGTTATAGGACGTTCTTCAGGCAAATACCATGCTGCACCTAAGGCTTGCCCACGAGGCACTATGCTCACCTTAATAAGCGGATTGGCATGCTCACAAAACCAGCTTATAGTAGCATGACCAGCCTCATGAAGAGCTATGGTGCGCTTCTCGTCAGCCGTTATTACCTTTGTCTTCTTCTCTAAGCCTCCCACGATACGGTCTATGGCTTCAAGGAAATGCTGCTTACCTACATGCTTATCGCTATGACGTGCTGCTATAAGCGCAGCCTCGTTACATACATTTGCTATATCTGCACCCGAGAAGCCCGGCGTTTGACGAGATAAAAGGTCTACATCTACAGTAGAATCGTACTTTATCTTGCTCATGTGCACCTTAAAAATGGCTTTACGCTCAGGAAGGTCGGGCAAGTCTACATGTATCTGGCGGTCGAAACGCCCAGCACGCAACAACGCCTTATCGAGCATATCCACACGGTTAGTAGCTGCCATGACGATAACCCCCGAGTTAGTACCAAAGCCGTCCATCTCTGTAAGCAAGGCGTTAAGAGTGTTCTCACGCTCGTCATTACCTCCCATAGAGGGGTTCTTTGAACGGGCTCTACCCACGGCGTCTATCTCGTCTATAAAGATTATACAAGGAGCTTTTTCCTTTGCTTGGTGGAAAACATCACGAACACGGCTCGCACCCACACCTACAAACATCTCCACAAAGTCCGACCCGCTCATAGAAAAGAAAGGCACACCAGCCTCGCCAGCTACTGCCTTTGCCAGCAACGTCTTACCTGTTCCCGGCGGACCTATAAGCAACGCTCCCGCAGGAATCTTACCTCCTAAGTCTGTATATTTACCCGGATTTTTCAAAAACTCCACTATCTCTTCCACTTCCTGCTTGGCTCCTTCCTGCCCGGCTACATCTTTAAAGGTGATGCCCATCTCGTTACCTCGCTCATATAGCTTAGCCTTCGACTTGCCTACACTGAAAACGCCGCCGCCGCCAGCACCGCCGCCCATCTTACGCATTAAGAACCACCAAACACCAAAGATTAATATCCACGGTATTAAGCTACCAAAAATATCAAAAAAGCCATTACTCGACTCGTTGTCATAGCTAAAACTGCTTATCTTATGCTGTGCTATGGCTTGAGTAAGGAATGTCTCTAAATTGTCTACCGACCCGAATTGCACCGTAACGTATGGCGCATTACCTGTTTGCTTAGGACCTTGCTGAAAGATATCGCGTATGTGATTAGGTGCCACATACATCTTTAGCTCGTTTTTGGTCTTGTTTACTACAACACGCGTAGCATACCCCTTTTGCACATATTGCTTAAAGGCTGTATAGTCTTTTTCAGCACTTATACTGGAAGAAAACAGTCCGTTTCCACCTCCTGAAAATGCTACTAATGCTAAAACGAGAATTACAAGCACATAGATCCACGTCATGTTAAACCGTGGCATCTTGGGCTTATTTGGCTTGTTGTTGGGTTTTTTATTTATCATTTCTTTTTATTGGTTTCAAAATAGGTTATAAACACTTATCCTAACGGCTTACCTTTAGCTTAATCGACATCTTGCACACAAGTTATCTTAGCGTCAGCCCAAAGATGTTCCAAGTCGTAAAAAGCACGAGTTTCTGGTAGAAAGATATGCACTAAGACATCTACAAAGTCTATAGCCACCCACTGATTATTCCCCAGACCTACACAGCTTACAGGCTTCTCGCCGGTAGTTTCTCTAACATAGTCGCCCACCGAGCCTGCTATAGCTTCCACCTGAGTGGGAGAACTACCCTGACAGATTACAAAATTACGACATATTGCGCCGTCTATATCTGATAGGTCTGCAACAACTATGCCACAACCTTTCTTGTCTTGAATACCTTTTATTATTAAGCTTACTAATCGTTTTGTTTCTTCCATCTATATATGTATATATAATATAATAAGTTACAAAGTTACAGTAATTAGCATGAAGTGCAAAATAAATTTATTTTATTTTACTTTTATAAAAGGTCTTATCACGTTTATAAAGGGCAAAACACTTTTTTTCCTATATTTTTTTCTTAAAATTTTGCGTTTTACGAAAAAAGATATAACTTTGCAACTGCAATCTTAGCACAGATGCTTATCCAAACCTTGGGATATGGTGTAATGGTAACACTACAGATTCTGGTCCTGTCATTCCTGGTTCGAATCCGGGTATCCCAACCATAAAAGTAATTAATAGTCCTATCTATTAATTACTTTTTTCTTATTCACCCAAACTTCTCTCTTCTACTCTTAGCTCACACATAGGCATATATAATAAGAAAGAAAGCCACATATAAAAGGGCTGAAACCTAAAGAATGGTCTCAGCCCTCACCTTATTATGGTTAAAAGCTATAATCGTCTTAACTGAGAGCTATATACGGGTCAGTCCTAAAACCCAGTTGCAAGCCCTCTCCTCTCAGGCACATAATTTCATAAGTCTATATAAAAAGAAAGGA
>NZ_JBWPJP010000007.1:0-87074 GCF_056583855.1 Prevotella sp. C0209C1
TCTTGGCTATGTAATTCCCGCTATTAGGGCTTACTCGGGACTTCCACCCGTTAGAAAATGCTCATGCCGAGCGTACAATAAAAAAGAGAAGCTCCCTTTACAGGAACTTCTCTTTTATATATAAACATAATGTTGTACACCTTACTTACGTGCTCTCAACTCTTCAAGACTAACTTTAAGCATACTAATTTTTTCTTCTGAATCACTTTCCTTTTTACGCTCACGCTCAATAACTGAGGCTGGAGCATTAGCAACAAAGTTCTCATTTGATAACTTCTTACGAATACCTACAAGGAAACTTTCCAAATGCTTAAGTTCTTTTTCTTGCTTTTCTATCTCTACTTCAACATCTATCAAATCGCCCAATGGTACAGCAAAAGAATCTGTACCTACCATAAAGACCGAAGCATCTGCACTCTTCTCTGTAGAAACTCTAATATTCTTTACATTTGCCATCTTAGAAATAATAGTGTTATAATGTTCGAAAGGATTTTGATTTATTGTTTCCAAATCTAATCCTACCTTTGAAGCAATATTCTTTTGATTACGAACCATTCTCACACCACTAATAATTTGCTTCACCTTTTCTATATCCTCTTCTATTTTTGCATCCTCTTGCTTTGGAGTATCAATATTAAGCTCTACACTCATAATACTCTCACCAGCTTTGCGCTCATAAAGATGATGCCATAACTCTTCCGTAATAAATGGCATAAAAGGATGAAGCATCTTTAAAAGAGTATCAAAAAAGCTCAAAGTAGCTTCGTAAGTAGACTTATCTATAGGACAACCATACTCTGGCTTAATCATTTCTAAATACCAACTAGAGAACTCGTCCCAAAACAATTTATAAATAGTCATCAACGCATCAGAGATACGATAACTCTTAAATTGTTGTTGCATATCTGCATTTACTGCTTTCAGCTTGGCATTAAACCAACGTACTGCTATCTTACATGATTCTGGTTGTGCCAAATTATCTACCTGCCATCCTTTAACAAGACGGAAAGCGTTCCAAATCTTATTATTAAAATTACGTCCTTGCTCGCAAAGAGCCTCATCAAATAGTATATCATTACCTGCTGGGGCTGATAACATCATTCCCATACGTACACCATCTGCACCAAATTTATCAATAAGCTCCAAAGGATCAGGCGAATTTCCTAAACTCTTACTCATCTTCCTACCCTTCTTATCACGCACAATACCTGTAAAATAAACATGCTTAAATGGGAACTTACCACGATATTCGTAACCAGCCATTATCATTCGAGCTACCCAAAAAAAGATAATATCTGGTCCTGTTACCAGATCACTGGTAGGATAATAATAATTAATCTCATCATTGTTTGGATTGTTAATACCATCAAAAACAGATATAGGCCATAACCAAGAAGAAAACCATGTATCCAAACAATCGCTCTCCTGCTCTAAATCAGATGCACTTATAGCATTATTCAGTTTCTTTGCTTCAGATAAAGCTTCAGAATCATTCTCTGCTACTACCATGACAGGTTTACCATCAGCAGATTTAAAATAATAAGCAGGAATACGATGTCCCCACCATAACTGTCTGCTAATACACCAATCCTTAATATTCTCTAACCAATGACGATAAGTCTTTTTATATTTTTTAGGATAAAATTCTATATCATCATCCATTACAGGAGCAAGTGCTATATCTGCAAAATGCTGCATTTTTAAAAACCATTGTGTAGATAGTTTAGGTTCAATAGGCACATTTGTACGCTCAGAATACCCCACTTTATTATCATAGTCTTCTACACATTCCATTAAACCTGCAGATTCCAAATCTTTTGCTATCTGCTTACGCACCTCCATACGATCCTTACCTACATACAAGCCTGCCGATTCGGATATTGTTCCATCGTCATTGAAAATATCTATTGTTTCCAATCCATACTTTAACCCAAGAGCATGATCGTTTACATCGTGAGCAGGAGTAACTTTCAAACACCCTGTACCAAACTCAATGTCTACATATTCGTCCTCTATCACAGGAATAATACGTCCCACTAAAGGTACTATAACATGTAATCCTTTTAACCAAGTGTTCTTTTCATCTATAGGATTAATACACATTGCAGAATCGCCCATTATTGTTTCTGGACGTGTTGTTGCTACTACTGCATAATAACCTTTATCATCTTTATGTATTACATTTCCATCTTTCTTACGAATTACCTTTAACTGATCATCTGTAGAAATATAATACTTTAAATGATATAATTTAGAATGCTCCTCTTTATATATAACCTCTTCATCTGAAAGAGCTGTCTTAGCCTTGGGATCCCAATTAACCATACGCACACCACGATATATAAGACCTTTCTTATAAAGATCGCAAAACACCTTTATAACGCCCTTACTACGCACATCGTCCATTGTAAAAGCTGTACGATCCCAATCACATGAACAGCCCAATTTGCGAAGCTGTTTTAAAATAATACCTCCATGCTCATTAGTCCAATCCCAAGCATACCTCAAAAACTCATCACGTGTGATATCTGCTTTTTGTATTCCTTGCTGTGCAAGACGATTAACAACCTTTACCTCTGTAGCTATGCTTGCATGATCAGTACCTGGAACCCAACAAGCATTTTTCCCTTCCATACGAGCACGACGCACAAGAATATCTTGAATCGTATTATTAAGCATATGCCCCATATGTAAGACACCTGTTACATTTGGTGGAGGGATTACTATTGTATAAGGCTCTCTGCCATCAGGCTTAGAGCAGAAAAGCTTATTATCCAACCAATATTGGTACCATTTCGACTCCACTACCAGTGGATCATACTTGCTTGCTAATTCCATTATACTATATTATTAATCTTTATTATCATTTAAAAACGAGACAAAATTACAAAAAAATCATCTAAAAGATATATCTTTGCACTATATATATGATGAAAGCGAAATCTTTTAACGTTTATCATCACTAACTTTTTAACATAAGATAAATTGCATACTAAAAAAGAAAAATTATTGGCTTTTGCTCGCTTGTTAGATATACAAGAACGTTTACGCAAAGAATGCCCTTGGGATAGAAAACAAACTTATGAAAGTTTGCGTCCCAACACCATAGAAGAAGCCTTTGAGCTCGCCGACGCCTTGATAAATAATGATAAAAAAAACATTTGTAAGGAGTTAGGGGACATCATTGAACATGTTATTTTTTATGCTATATTAGGTCAGGAAGATAACGACTTTGATATAGCAGATATTTGCAATGCACAATCGGATAAACTTATGTTTCGCCATGATTTTATAGACTGGACAGGATGGACAATAAATAATCCTAACATGACTATATCCCAAAATGGGCAAGTTATATATAAAGATGAAAAAAACAAAAATAAGAAATCTCTCATAAAAAACAATCTACAACCTACCACCGAGGTAGAAGTAGAAAGCACATGGGAACAACGCAAACAACAAGAACGCGATGGAAATAGTTCTGTTTTATCTGGAGTTCCATCATCACTGCCAAGTATTATAAAAGCATATCGCATACAAGATAAAGCGCGCAATGTAGGATTTGACTGGGAAAAACGTGAAGATGTTTGGATAAAAGTACAAGAGGAATTAGAAGAACTAAAAATAGAACTTGATAAAAATAACAACGAAAAAGCTACTAAAGAATTTGGTGATTTTATCTTCTCGCTTATAAACGCTGCTCGTCTTTATAATATAAATCCAGACAACGCTTTAGAACTTACTAATAAAAAGTTTATTCAACGTTTTAATTACATAGAAGAACAATGTAAAAAGCAAGGCAAAAATATAAAAGACTTAACTCTCTCAGATATGAATAAACTATGGAATGAAGCAAAGAATATAAGAAAAATATAATAATCCTATCTGTAAAATAATATAATTATGAAGAAATTAACTACTCTCTTACTAAGTATTATTGCTATATCTATATTTATAGGATGCAATAATAAAAAACAACAGAAGACGCTAACACGATCAACAGAAACTTTAGAAAATAATGCCGCTAAAGATAGTACTATATACGGAACAATGATTGATGGTGGTATGAACTCACTAACACTGCTTACTGATAAAGGAGATACTGTAGAATACCTCATAAACCCAAATGATACAACTGAAGTTGTAAAGGGTGGAAAGCTAAATGGCGACCGCTTTGCTATAATAAGCTATACAGAATATGGCGACCGCTTTATACGTAGCGCAATAAATATAACATCTCTTTTAGGTTATTGGACAAGCCTTGATAAAAACTTTGAAATAAAAGAGGGAGGTACTGTAATATCAAACATACAATCAGAAACCACACCTTGGACTTCTTGGAAAATATTTAATGGTAAACTTATTCTATCAAAAGATACGTTTGAAATATCCCAATTAGAACCTTATACACTTTCTTTAGAAAACGCAAATGGGATATTTGTTTATAAGCGTAGTAAATAATAATGGAAAATTTTAAAATACACATCTTAGGATGTGGTAGTGCTCTACCTACCATTAAGCACGCTTCATCATCACAAGTAATAGAGCTACGCAATAAACTCTTCATGATTGATTGTGGCGAAGGCACACAAACACAATTACGTAAACACCATATTCCATTCTCACGCATACAAGCAATATTCATATCTCATCTACATGGCGACCACTGTTTTGGTATACCTGGCATAATTTCTACTTTTGGACTAACTGGAAGAACTGCACCGTTGCATATATATGCACCTGCTAATTATGAAGCCATACTACAACAAACTATATCTTTTTTTTGTCAAAATATAGAATTTAAGATAATCTTCCATTCTCTTAATACTAATATACAGAAAGTTATATTTGAAGACAGAAGCCTTACTATAGAAACAATTCCTTTACAACATCGCATAGAATGTTGTGGTTTTCTTTTTAGAGAAAAACCTACAAAGCCACATATTATACGAGAGATGATAGACTTTTATAATATACCAATAAGTCAAATTAACAATATAAAGGCTGGAGCCGATTGGGTTACGCCTGATGGAAAAATTATTCCCAACAAAAAACTTACCTATGCACCTGATACCGCTCGTAGCTATGCTTATTGCTCTGATACTAAGTTTATTCCGCATCTATATAAAATTGTTAAAAATGTTAGTACTCTTTACCATGAAAGTACTTATACTGAAGAGCACGCAGACAAAGCTAAAATATATTTACACAGTACAGCAAAACAAGCTGCTACAGTAGCTAGCAAGGCTAATGTTGGAAAACTCATTTTAGGGCATTACTCTGCAAGATACGACTCTGAAGCAACAATATTAAAAGAAGCACGCGAAATTTTTACAGAAAGTTATCTCTCTAATGAAGGCGATATTTTCAATATATAAAACTTATACTTTAATTATAAATACAAACAATTTATACTAAAATAAGACTTATACAAAATCTTTCCACACGAGAAAAAACAAACAATTAATGTATAATAAAACTAACTCACATGATATCTATAAAAAATAATTCTATTCCAACTATTTTAAAAAATACAATAAAACACTTTTCTTTTATTTTACTTCTAACTTTTAGTACAATAACAGCTATAGCAATTCCACATAAACGTGAATTTCGAGGAGCATGGATACAGTGCGTAAATGGTCAATTTCAAGGATTACCTACTGAAAAAATACAAAAAACTTTAATTTATCAACTTAATGAATTACAAAAAGATGGAGTAAATGCTATTATCTTTCAGGTTCGACCAGAGTGTGATGCTCTCTACAATAGCCCTTTTGAGCCATGGAGTAGATACCTAACAGGGAAACAAGGTGTTCCACCTTCTCCCTATTGGGATCCTTTACAATGGATGATAGAAGAATGCCATCGCCGCGGAATGGAGCTTCATGCATGGATAAATCCCTATCGCGCAAAAACTAAAGGTACCAACAAACTTGCCTATAATCATATTGCAACAAAAAGCCCTGAACATGTTTTTGCCTATGATGGGCAATATATTCTTAATCCTGGTATTCCTTCTAATAGAGATTATATATGTAAAATAGTAAATGATATTGTAACTCGTTATGACATCGATGGACTGCATATTGATGACTACTTCTATCCTTATCCTGTTAAAGGACAAAAAATTCCTGATTGGCGAGAATATCAACAATTTGGAAAAGGATTTACAAATATTGGAGATTGGCGCAGAAATAACGTAAATCTTTTTATCAAACAGTTATCCAATACTATTCATACATCTAAACCTTGGGTGAAGTTTGGTGTATCTCCTTTTGGCATTTATCGCAATGCGCGCACTGCTTCAAATGGTAGCAAGACGCGCGGATTACAAAATTACGATGACCTTTACGCAGATGTTATCAAATGGATAAATGAAGGATGGGTAGATTATTGCGTTCCACAAATTTACTGGCAAATAGGCCATCCTACAGCCGATTACAAAGAGCTTGTCAAATGGTGGAATAACTATGCTGGAAACAGACCTCTATATATAGGAGAAGATATAGAACGTACTGTAAAATATGCTGATCCTAAAAATCCACTATCACACCAACAACCTGCAAAATGGCTATTGAAGGATCAAGCAAAAAACGTCAAAGGAACAGTATTATGGTATGCTAAAATGGCTGTTGACAATCCTGGAAACTATGGATTAAAACTACGTTACGACTATTGGAGTACACCAGCTTTACAACCTTTAATGCCTTTCATAGACAATAAAGCGCCTCGCAAACCTAAAAAAATAAAAATAACACACATAGACAATGAATATTATATATCATGGAAAGCCCCTAAAGGTAAAGGATGGAAAGATAAAGCTAATAAATATGTTATATACTGTTTCGATAAAAATGAAACTATTAATCTTGAAGATCCTTCGCACATATTAGCTATCACTTATAATACAACCTACAAGCTACCTACTCTAAAAGGCAACCCAAAGAAAGTTATTATAATAACAGCACTGGATCGTATGGAAAATGAAAGTATAGGAAAGAAAAAGAAAATAACTTTAAGATATTAATAACCCTTATAATTGAAGTTGATTTCTAAAAATAATTACTCTTTATATATAATATATAGCTTACTTATTTTATTATAAACAAGAAAAACAAAAATAAGCTCACTTCTAATAGTGAGCTTATTTTATCTTTAATAAATATTTTTTATTCATTATCTTCTTCATCTTCATCATCTTCAGTACCAGACTTGCTTGAAAAAGCAATGTCAGGAATAGGAAGAGAACGTTCAATAACTGCATGATAAGAAATAGTACTTTCACTACGCGATAACCCTAAAGGCTGTAACTTATCATGAATAATAGCCATAAGATGACTATTATTATAAGCATAAATCTTTAAAAACAAATCATATTCTCCTGTAGTATAATGACATTCTACCACTTCTGGTATTTCTTCCAATTTCTTTACAACATCTTCAAAATTCTCAGGGTTCTTTAAATTCAATCCTATAAAAGCGCAAGTTTCATAACCTACCTTCTCTGGCTCAATTAAAAATTGAGAACCACGAATTACTCCTAAATTTGTTAACTTCTGAATACGCTGATGAATAGCAGCTCCACTAACACTACACTCACGAGCTACTTCCAAAAAAGGAATACGAGCATCTTCACTAATAAGACGAAGAATTTTTTTATCAAGCTGATCTAAACTTCTATGTGCCATTTTATAATATTTTTGTGCAAATTTATAAACTAAAATTTATTTATCCAAATTTATAAAGATATTTATAATAAATTAAAAATTAAGCCCCATATAAAAACTTATTTTTTATCGGTATTTGCAGAATAAAAAACATTTAAAGCATTACATTCACGTAACATTTGCTTTAAATCGATAATAACTCCCATGTTTATATTTTTATCCGCCTTAATATTCACCGTCATCTTCTTTCGTTGCTCAGCCGACATTGATTGATATTCTTGTTGCAAATAGCTCTTTATCTCTGATAAAGACAAAAGCTTATCATTAAGCTGAATTTTATCTTCTTTACTTATAATATTACCCTTTTCATCAATAGGTTTGCCTATATATATATAATCTACTGTGGACTTTTTTTCCATCCTAACTAAATTCCTTCCTGCAGGCTCTTGATATTTTACCTTTATATTAGCCTTTCTCATATGAGTTACTAACATAAAGAAAAATAAAATAGAAAATATCAAATCTGGTAATGAAGCTGTATTAAGCTCTGGAATATTATGATTATTATGTCTATAAATGCCCATTATTCTCACCTCTTTGCCATTGCCACATCATTTAATACATATACTTCAGATATACGTATAGGAACCTGCTCGTCAATAACCTTCTGCTCATCTTTATCGCATAACGCATAAACTCGCCCAAACTGTGATAATCCTTTCTTATCACGAATAGTGTTATATGCAAAAAGAATAGCATTCTGCACTTGAAAATATTCATCATAAGTCGCATCACGCTCTGTCTTCAATTGTATAACATGTTGTGCACCATTATACTTAATAAAATTAAGCACAAGCTGTCTTAAAGATATTATATTAACACTCTTACTATCAACCTTGATAACTCCATCTTTCTTTACCTGTATTTGCATCAAATGATTAGCATTTACAGCTGTAATCTTTTCTTGATGCTGTTTTTTCTGCATAGGTGGCAAACTTCTATATATACCCTTATTAGAGTCCATAGAAGTTGTTACAAGGAAAAAGATCAGTAACATGAATGAAATGTCTGCTGTTGAAGAGGTATTAAGACCTGGAACATTTTTCTTCTCTTTCTTGAAAAATCTCATTTTTACACCTTTCTTCTTGATCTACGATAACGTGTAGCACCAAAAATCACAGCTCCTATAGATACTAAAAGCATTACCAAGATAGTGTTTACAAACATATCAGCTGCCTGCAACCAAAACTTATCTGTAAACATTTCACCATTTATTTGCATAGAAGTAGTAGTCCCAAATAAGAAAGTTAAAAGTAACACTACAAGCATACCTACAATAACTAAAATTGTTATCTTTCGCTTAGGAATACCATTCACTACCTTACCCTCTATTTTTACGCTCCTTATAGAGTTATAAAGAGAATATAACATTACAACCAATGCAAATACTATTAATATATACATCCATACTAAAACACCATCTGTCAATAACGGTGCCTTGAATGAAGCATCATCAACAAAAGGTGTATCATAACCTAACAAATAAAAACCCATAAAAACAAGTGCTGTTATACCTAAAACAATATAAAGCACTCGCTGAGATACCCTCTCTACTAATTTGTTTTTTGATACCCTATTTATCATTTTGTTTTATACTCCATAATAGCATCTAACAAGGTTATAACAGATTCTTCCATCTGTGATGTAAGATGCTCTATCTTTGACAAAATATAATTATAGAAAACCATTAGCAATAAAGCTACTATAATACCAAAAATAGTAGTTATCAACGCTACTTTCATACCTGAAGCAACTATTGTAGGACTAATATCTCCTATCTGCTGAATCTGGTCAAAAGCCATTACCATACCTATAACAGTACCTAAAAAGCCTAAAGAAGGACCCATGGCTATAAATAATGTTATCCACGAACAGCCTTTTTCTAAATTAGCACTTTGCACACTACCATAAGAAGTTACACTTCGCTCAATATTCTCTATTGAATCATTTATACGCAACAAGCCTTGATAGCAAATAGATGCTACTGGACCCTTTGTGTTTCTGCTCAAATCCTTAGCTCCATCAATATCGCCAGACTCTATTTTTTTGCTAATGTCTATCATAAATTTCTTAGCATCAATCTCCGATAAACTAAGATATATAATGCGCTCAATACAAAAAGCTAAACCCAAAACTAAAGCTATAGCTACTAAAGACATAAAACCTGCATTACCTTCTATAAACTTTGTTTTAAGCTCTTGATGATAGCTATTACTTTGCTCTTTATCTGAAACCTTTGTACCTGGAACTGTTTTATCTATTACCGTAGCATCTAAAGACTTGTCAGATAACGTTTCGCCAACCGCTGCTGTTTTTATAGCATTTGACCTTTTCTCTTGTGCATATACCACTGTGAAAGTGGTAAACAACATTAGGCTCACTATTAAAAAGCGAATAAAATTACTTTTCATTTTAAAAACAATTTTAATATTTGCGGAAATATATGTTGAAATACAACATAAGACAACCTTTGTATCATTAGCTTTTATATGTTTTTGCCTTTTCACATAGCAAAGTTGTAACCGCAGGGAAATATTTAAAACCTACTCTAAAATATAACCATAAGAAACACACTCTTTGCATTTCTTGGGTTCAAAGATACTAAGAAAAGGGACACACACCAAATAATAGACGTTAAATATGTTTGAAAACGTAATTGTAGAATAAATCTTTAAAAGAACCACTTACCTCTTATAACTAAAATGATTTATACACATTAATATATATACCATAATTTTAGCATAAACAAACTTAGGCTGATAACTATTTTATATAAAATAAGAACAAAAAAAAGAGGTTAGAAACATATCCTAACCTCTTTTATCTCTTAGCAAATATCTTACTTACGAAGACCTAAAGCTTTTACAATAGCACGGTAACGCTCAACGTCTATCTTATACAAATAATTCAAAAGAGCACGACGCTTACCTACTAAACGAGTTATAGAACGAGTAGTAACATGGTCTTTACGATTTTTCTTAACATGCTCTGTTAAGTTTTTAATACGATAAGAGAAAAGAGCGATTTGGCTTTCTGCTGAACCTGTATCAGTTACTTTTTGTGCTTTACCATACTGTTCAAAGATTTCTTGCTTTTTTTCTTTGTTTAAATACATTGTCTTAAAATGGATTAATTGTTTGTTGCAATTACATTTTTCTATTGCGTTACCGTCATTAATCACAGCGGGGTACAATATCAAATGCATCGGATTTTCCGAAAAAGCGATGCAAAGGTACAACTTTTTATACATATAGCAAACGTTTCCAACTTTTTATTTGTAATTTTGCATCTGATTTTAAAGAAAAATCTTTTTAAGGTAAATTCATGCAAGATATTCGTAACATCGCAGTTATTGCGCACGTTGACCATGGTAAAACCACGTTGGTTGATAAAATGATGCTCGCTGGAAAGTTATTCCGTGATGGACAAAACAACAGCGACGAAGTCCTCGACTCTAATGATTTGGAACGAGAACGAGGCATAACTATTCTTTCAAAGAATGTTAGTATTAATTGGAAAGGAACTAAAATAAATATTCTCGACACCCCTGGGCACTCCGACTTTGGTGGTGAGGTGGAACGAGTTTTAAACATGGCGGACGGCTGTTTGCTCCTTGTTGACGCTTTTGAGGGTCCTATGCCACAAACACGTTTTGTGCTTCAAAAAGCTTTAGAAATAGGGCTAAAGCCTGTTGTAGTAATAAACAAAGTGGACAAGCCTAACTGTCGTCCAGAGGAAGTTTACGAAATGGTATTCGATCTTATGTGCGATCTTAATGCAACAGAAGAACAACTTAATTTTCCTGTTGTATATGGTTCTGCTAAAAATGGTTGGATGGCTAAAAGCTGGAAACAACCTACAGATAATATAGAATACTTACTCGACTTAATTGTAGAGGCTATCCCTGCTCCTAAGTTATTAGAAGGAACGCCACAAATGCTCATTACTTCGCTTGATTATTCTTCATACACTGGTCGTATTGCCGTTGGTCGTATTCACCGTGGCAGCTTAAAGAACGGACAAAATATCACTATATGCCATCGTGATGGCTCTAAAGAACGAACAAAAATAAAAGAGCTACATACCTTTGAGGGAATGGGGCATGTTAAGACAGATGTTGTAACAAGCGGTGATATTTGTGCTGTTATAGGGTTAGAAAACTTTGAGATAGGCGATACCATTGCCGATTTTGACAATCCAGAGGCTTTACCTCCTATCGCTGTTGATGAGCCTACTATGAGTATGCTTTTTACTATCAACGACTCTCCTTTTTTTGGTAAAGAAGGAAAATTCTGTACATCACGCCATATTAATGAGCGCTTAGAGAAAGAGTTAGAAAAAAATCTTGCTCTTCGTGTTCGCAGCTTTGAAAATAGTACAGATAAATGGATAGTTAGTGGACGAGGAGTGCTACATCTTTCTGTTCTTATTGAAACTATGCGCAGGGAAGGTTATGAGCTTCAGGTTGGTCAGCCACAGGTTATCTATAAAGAAATAAATGGACAAAAATGTGAACCTATAGAAGAGCTTACTATCAATGTACCATCAGACTACTCAAGTAAGATGATAGATATGGTAACACGCCGCAAAGGAGATTTATTAGGTATGGACGCAGAAGGCGATCGCGTTAATATTACTTTTGAAATACCATCTCGTGGCATTATCGGGTTAAGAACTAATGTTCTTACAGCAAGTCAGGGCGAGGCTATTATGGCTCATCGTTATAAAGAGTATCAGCCCTTTAAGGGTGAGATAACTCGTCGAACAAATGGCTCTATGATTGCCCTTGAGGCAGGTACTTCTTTTGCCTATGCTATAGACAAGCTGCAAGATCGTGGTAAATTTTTCATCGATTCTGGAGAAGAAGTTTATGGCGGAGAAGTAGTTGGAGAGCATGTACACGATAACGATTTAGTAATAAACGTAACAAAAGCCAAACAGCTTACTAACGTCCGTGCTTCTGGTTCAGATGAAAAAGCTCGTGTTATTCCAAAAACTGTAATGAGTTTAGAGGAATGTCTGGAATATATTAAAGCAGATGAATATGTAGAAGTTACTCCTAAGAATATTCGTATGCGCAAGATTATTCTTGATCACAACGAGCGTAAACGTGCCAATAAAGAATAGACACACATATTTTATATATTTTCTTTACAAAAGGTAACTAATCTTTAAAAGTAAGAAGAGCTACCTTTTGTTTTATATCCTACATAGAAAATATATCTATAAACTTGTGATAATATCTTTTATTAGTTTTATCATTCTATCAACTCCCAACCCAGACCTCTCACCAGCCAACTGTATAGTAGCACGTTTTAGCATTATTTTCCCTAACGGGCTATTAAGCATTTTAAAAGAGGGATAACGCTTAGCAAGCTCTTTTTTCACCATAGGATATATTTCAAAAATATCTTTTAGCTTAGTTTCTGGAGTAATTTCTATACCTTTTACTACATCTTTTGTTGTTACCTTTTCTTCTGAAGTAGAGCTTTTTTCCTCTTCTCCTGCCCATGTTAGCAAAGTTTGCGAACCTGTTAAACTACGAATATGGGTACAATCTTGCATCATTTCAAGTACTCCACAAAATTTGCCCTTTTCATCTCTCACTGCCGTATAGTGTATGTATATAAACACATCAGGCTTATTTATCCAGAACTCTGCATAATCTTGCTCACCTTTACGAAACTTATCTACTATTTCCTTTACTATGTGTACACTCTTTCGTGGGTGGCAATTAGTAACTTCTCTACCTATAACATTCTTAGAACGAGGAAATATACGATGATTAGTATCAGAATAAAATTTCACTAATTCGTTTTCATCTACAAAAGAAATATCTATGGGAAGATGTTTGTAGATAAGATTTATTTGCTTTAAAGTCAGCTTGCCTGTTGTAACATTAAGCTCTTCATTTTCACCTACCCCATAACCATATTTAGAGAGCAGATTTTGTAAATCGGTAGCAAATGATTCTTTTACTGCAGTATTTTTAAGTGGCTCTGGTTTTGGTGAAGTAACATTAATAAAAGCAAATCCTATCTCTTGATCTCCTATTTTCATATCCTCAAATTCATCTTTTGTGATAAGAGCAAGTGCTGTAGGATATAAAATAGTCTCTTCTTTCTCCATCAAATCTCGCGCATGAGCTATCAAATCATGCTGTTTAGCTATAAAGGCATCTTCATCTGTAGCTTCAAGCAATTGCACTGAACTACGAATCTCATCACTTATTATGTCATCAAAAGTCCACATCGTTGTAGTAGGACGATCGAACCCTTTCTTCTCAAGTAAAGGATATAGCTGATTTTGCTTACGTTTATAGTGTATAGGATATTGCTTTATATCATCATATAACTCTAACCACTGGTTTTTTATAAGTGGGTATTGCACTAAATCTTCTACCTTTAAGAGCAACTTTCTCATCTCATCATTTTCTTTATAATAATGAGTCAAAGGGTGATCTTCAGCTAATTCAGGACGTTTGTTCTCCATAAAACCTTCTAAAAGCTCCAATACTTTACGCATATCTACGCGCACACATTCATCTTCAGTGCTTTCTTTTAAAGTCTGTTCCACATAGGCAATATGATAAGGATATATTTTACCTACTTCGTTTCTGAGCCTTTCACGCCCCTCTTCTAAAGTTATTTTACCCTGTTCGTATTTCTCTTCAATGTCTAATAAGCTCTTCATTCTCTCTATTTCGATAGAAGGAAGATGGTCTTTCATTTTATTTATCATACTACTAAACTGTTTAAAAATAGTAGCACAAAGGTATAATTTAGCAAAATATCAGCTTATAACAAATGTTACCACGTAGCGTTAAAAAAAATAAATAATACATTTACAGTACAATTTCGATATTCCCATTCTATTCCTATTTAATGCCATTTACTTATACTTTTAATCAGTATTTTACAAAACTATTAAATATTTTATCCTTTCAGAAGCATTTTCTTTAAGTTATATGTTTTAATACAAAAAAGCAATATTATTATATAAAAGCATAGATATTACGAAAAAAATATTACTTTTGTATGTATTTTCAAATAAACAAAAACAAATAAGAATGAAAAAGATGTGTTTTATGTTCTGCCTTTTCTTTGCAATAACTTGCAATGTAATGGGTCAGACCACAATGGCAGACAAACTTATTGGTACTTATCTAACCGAAGGCGGTAAAGCTAAAATAGCTATAGCTAAGAGTGGTAACACATATTATGGCAAACTAATTTGGAGCATAACTAAGAATGCTTTAGATAAGAATAATCCTGTAAAATCTGAACGTACAAAGAAGTTAGCAGGTAAAATAATCCTTACAGGCTTTAAATATGCAAATAACGATGTGTGGAACAATGGTAAGATATATGATCCTGAAAATGGTAAAACTTATAGCTGCAAGATTACAAGGAAAAGTAATGGCAATTTAGTTGTAAGGGGCTTTATAGGATTTTCCCTTTTAGGACGTAATACTACATGGACACGCCTAAAATAACAATAAATATAAGACATATATAATATTGTTTTTATTGCAAAAAGCCTTTTCATGGCTTTAGTATATTAAGAGTTAGTTATACAATAAGTAACTTTAAAAAATAATTTTTCCTGTTTTGGTATATGGTACATATTATTAATGTGTACCATATACATTAGTAATGTACATCATCTACACTATTTGTGTATATCATCTACACTATTGGTGTATATCATCTACACTACTGGTGTACGTCATCTACACAAGTAGTGTATGCCACATACACTGGTATTATTTATAAGATTATACTAAGTATATAGTCTATAAATCATCTTCTACATATTTTATTTAACGTTTCTTTGGCTTTTCGGAAAAAGAGTATTAACTTTGTACTTGGTTTTAAAATATAAAACTAAGGGGTGCTTGCCTGTGTAGGCTTGCTGAGATTATACCCATAAACCTGATACGGGTAATGCCGTCGTAGGGACATTTTCCCCTTTAATGTTAAATTATAATATAAATTACATTCATGAAAAGAATGGTATTTTTAGTTAGCACACTTACTTGTGTTAGCGGACTCATGGCACAAAGCAGGATTGATACTTTAAAGAGTAGACAGCTCGACGAAGTAGTTGTTGCCGGTGTAAGAGTAACAAAGAATGCGCCTTACGCTGTAGCTAATATTAAGAAAAGTGAGTTAGAAAGTTTTAGTAAACAAGGTAAAGAGCTTCCTTTTCTCTTTGCTCGTACTCCTGGCATTATAGCTTGGGGTGAAAATGGGTTAGGTACTGGTTCTGTATATATGCGCATAAGAGGCGCAGGAGCAAGTAGGATAAATGTCACTTTAGATGGCATTTCGCTCAATTCACCAGAAGATCAAGCTGTTTTTTGGGCTAACATGAATTCGTATGCCACACTTTTAGGTAGTGTACAGATACAGCGTGGTATAGGAACTTCTACAAATGGTGATGGTGCCTTTGGAGGTTCTATCTCTTTAGCTACAGCTTCCCCACTGTTAGTTCCTTCTTTAGAGTTAAGTACTTCGTATGGGTCTTATAACACTTATTCTGTAGGAACTAATTTTTCTACAGGCTTGTTAGGAAACAAATTTATCTTCGATGGGGCATATCACGAAACAGGAACAAAAGGTTTTGTTCACGGCACAGCTGGAAGGTCTGGTTCTTATTATGGAGGATTAACGTGGCTTCCTAATGACAACCTGCGCATAAGCTATAAAAACATTGGCAATTTTGAAAAAACTGGTCAGGCTTGGAACGGTGTAACAGCAGGTAATGGTGATGGAAGTTTAATAGATGGCAGCTATAAAGAACGTACAGGAATTACCACATATAAAGATATGTACAAGAATGGCTTAGGTAAATATAACACCTTGTATGAAAACTTAATAAAGGGTAAAGATGGAAAGTTTGAAAAAGATGCCGATGGCAATTATAAAACTTATCGTTATAAAATGCGTGATGGCTCTTATTGGGATAAAACTACGGATAACTTTTATCAAAACCATAATATCCTCTCTTTTTCATACAAACCAAATAACAACTGGAGCCATCGCTTAGCAATACACTATACATATGGTTATGGATATTATAACGAGTTTAAAGAGAATAAGAAACTAAAGTATTTTGGATTAACCTTTACAGGTGCAGACGGAAAAGAGGTAAAGAAATCTGACTTTGTACGAAGAAAGGGCTTACAACAATATACATATAGTTTAGTATATACTAACAATTATAAAGACGATAAGTGGGATATTCTTGGAGGAATTAACCTTCAACAATTTCATTGTAACCACTTTGGTTACCTTACTTATATAGGTAATGAGGAACTTGATGCCAAGTTTCGCCCAAATGGTGCAGACTATAAATATTACGACTCAAAGGCATTTAAGCAAGACAATAGTGCTTACATTAAGGCAAGCTACCATTTTAACAACTTTTTAAATGTTTTCACTGATGTACAATACCGCTACGTAAACTACACATCTGATGGTGTCAATGATAAGTTTTATAAAAATAAAGAAAAAGGCGGATACATTAACCAGAATATAAACATTGATAAACAATACCATTTCCTTAACCCAAAAATAGGTTTAAGCTATTATAAAAAGGGGCATAAAGCATATACCTCTTTAGCATGGGCACATCGTGAGCCTGAGCGTAACAACTTTACAGATAATGGTAAGTATCCTGCTCCTAAGCCAGAACAATTACTCGATTTAGAACTTGGCTACCAATATCAGGCAAATATATGGCATGCTGGAGCTAACTTCTACGGTATGTGGTACCACAACCAGTTTGTACAAACAGGTGAACAAAGCGACATTGGTGAGAATTTAACTACCAATATTAAGCGAAGTTATCGTATGGGTGTAGAGCTTGAGGCTGGTGTACAACCTTTATCATGGTTATCTATAGAAGGTAATGCTGCTTTAAGTAAAAATAAAATAAAAAATTTTGATGAAATGGCAAGTGTTGATTATGAAAATAGCTTTGAAAAAATACATTATAATAATTCTACCCTTGCTTTCTCACCATCAGCTATATTAAATGGTTTTATAGATGCTCATTATAAAGGTTTTAAAGCCACTTGGCATACTAACTTTGTGAGCCGTCAATATCTTGATAACACAGAGAATATTACACGCTCATTACCTTGTTATAGCCAGACTAACGTAAACGTTAGTTACACATTCCGTTTCCATCGTAAATCTTTTGGATTAAAAGAGATTGTTCTTAGCAATTATTTTAACAACATATTCAATAAGCATTATGCTGCATCAGGCTGGGTTTATACCTCTATATTGAAAAGCGAAAATCATAATAATACAAACGATAATCGTTATACCCAAATAGGATTCGTACCTATGGCAGGATTCAACTTTATGGCTAACATAACTCTGAAGTTCTAATAAAATTTCTCATTGTTATACATACATGACAGAAATCTTAAACACCCTCCACAGTTTCTTTACCGACTATCAAAAACTTGAGATAATAGGGACTGTGGTGGGTTTAATATATATTTATCAGGAATATAAAGCAAGCATCTGGTTATGGCTTACAGGTATCGTTATGCCCATAATATATCTCGTTGTATACTATGAAGCACAGCTTTATGCTGATTTTGGAATGCAGGTCTACTATATTATTGCTGGACTTTATGGATTTCTTTATTGGAAATTTTCTAATAAAGAAAAACAAAAAAAACTGGCTATAACTCATTTACCACGTCGCTATCTAATACCTCTTATTGCAATTTTTATAGCACTATGGTTTGTTCTTTATACAGTTTTAGTACATTTTACCAATTCTAACGTACCTCTTTACGATAGCTTTGGTAATGCTGTTAGTATTTTAGGGCTTTGGGCTTTATCAAAAAAGTATATAGAACAATGGCTGTTTTGGATAATAGCCGATATAGAATTAGCTGTGCTTTATGCCTATAAAGATATACCTTTTACTGCTGGATTATATGCTCTTTATGTTATATTAGCTATTATAGGATATAGAAAATGGAAAGCAGAATACCATAAAAATAAAGAAGAAAAATAATATAATGAACGATATTATAAATAATTTCCCTATATATTATGATGCTGTAATACTCGCTGCAGGCGATTTTCCACAGCATTCTTTACCTATAAAAATATTAAGACAAGCTAAAAAACTTTTTGTTTGTGATGGTGCTTTAGCTAACCTCTTAAAACTTAACATAACACCAACTGCTATTATAGGAGATGGCGACTCTATAAACAACACTTTAAAACAACGCTTTTCTGATATTTATCACCAAATAGAAGAACAAGAAGAAAACGATCTGACAAAAGCTACTCGATATGCTCTTGCACATATAGACAAAGAACATGTTGGTAAACAGCTACCTCGATTTTGTTACATAGGTGCTACTGGTAAACGAGAAGATCACACCATAGGTAATATTTCGTTAATGATGTATTATTATAAAGAATTAGGAATTATACCAACAATGATAACAGACTATGGATATTTTCATACTTCTAATGGTGAACATACATTCAGCTCTTTACCTAAACAGCAAGTAAGCGTTTTTAATTGCTCTTGCACTTCTCTAAAATCGGAAGGACTTAAATGGGATATTTACCCAATGAAGCAGTTTTGGCAAGGTACGTTAAATGAAGCTTTAGCTAATAGTTTTACTATCAATGGCAATGGGTTTTATCTTGTTTATCAAACATTTGCCCAAAAAGAATAAGCCATCACCCATTTGCATCGTTCATCTTACATAAAAAAAATAGTAACATTTGTTGCTTTTAGTCATCTGGCACAAATATTGTACATATAACAATATTAGAAAAACTCTTTTAAAAAAAAAGAAATTATAAATAATAAAGATGATAGAAAAAGCAAAGGTTCTCACTATTAGTGAAATGATAAATTATGCAGAAGGAAGCATTGTTAGTAAAGAATTAGAGCATAACAGCTCTGGTAATATAACCATATTTAGTTTTGATATAGGTCAGAGATTATCAGAACATTCTGCACCTTTTGATGCCTTTATACAAGTCGTTGAGGGTGAAATGGCACTAAACGTAGAAGGTATTACCTATAATATTAAGAAAGGAGAATGCTTTATTATACCACAAGGAGCACGCCATTCTGTTTATGCCCCACAACGCTTTAAGATGTTATTAACAATGATTAAGGGCGAATAATGAAGCTAAAAACATATTAAACAAAAGTTTTTACTTATTATTTTTAGCTGCAATGTTTCTCTTTAGTCCTTCAAACTTCACACGCTTTACAGCAGATCCTTTAAACAGCTTACGATACTCTTCCACCGTAAGATTATGCCAATCTTCCTTAGTCATCATGAGAAGTTCGGGTTTTGGCTGCAATTTAGGCTCTGTAGTGGGTATAGAAAAACGATTCCATGGGCAAGAAGTAAGACACCTATCACAACCGTAAATAGTATTACCCATAGCCTCTTTTGCTTCAGAAGACAGCTCCCCACGATTTTCTATAAGCTGATAAGATAAGCATTTATCCGATTTAAATACAGGATCTTCACTAATAGCCTTAGTAGGGCAAGCATCTAAACAACGATGACATTTACCACAACGACCCTCTATAGGCTCATCGTATATATCTACTTCAAAGGGAAGAAATACTTCTCCTAAGAAAAACATTGAGCCTGCATGTGGTATGATAAGTTGATGGTTTTTACCTATCCAGCCTAATCCCGCCTTAGTAGCCCAATAACGCTCTAACACGGGAGCTGTATCACAAAAACATCTCACAACATTATCACCTATTTCAGATAGTGGCACAGGTAAGATCTTTTCTGCAAAAACACGTAATCGCTCCTTCATCAATGTGTGATAATCCTGTCCAAGGGCATATGCTGATATTTGATATTCGGTCTCCGGAATAGTTTTTGAAGGCGCATAGCTTAATGCTACCGATATTATTGTTTTTACTCCGGGTACAAGCAAACGAGGGTCTAACCGCTTCTCAACATTGTTTGCCATATATAACATTCCTGCTTCGTTACCACTATCAATCCATTTTCTATATGCTTTTGCTACCTTTTCTTCTACAGGTAAAGCCTTTGCCATACCACATGCAAAGAATCCTAATAGTTTGGCTTCTTGTTTTATTACATAAGAAGAAAGCATATAAATAAGTGTTTTTTAGAAAGAGACAACTACCCTTTATTATTATAAAAACAAAACAGAATATCTTAATTTAGATAAATATATAAGAAAGCATACATCTATAAATCCTCTTATGTATGAAACTATTCCTATAACTATTCATCTACTTTTTTTACAGCTAAAAGTTATAAGTGTCTTTAGGGTCTTTAGGAAACAGCTTAAACTCATATCCTTGTTCCTTAAGCCATTGCAACGATTCCGGGAGAGCCGTTTTTAGCTTATCAATACTTTTTAAAGAGTCATGAAAGGTTATTATAGATCCGTTACGAGCATATCTTTTTACATTGTCTACAACATCTTTTGCCGTAAGATATTTAGAATAATCACGTGTAACAAGATCCCACATTACTACACGATAATGTTGCTTAATCCACCAATATAACGTGTGGCGTAATATACCATGTGGTGGACGGAAATATGGCGACTTTATTATAGCATCTGCCTTTGTAACATCTATAGCATAAGTTAAAGTCCAATGCTTAAAAGATCCTAAATGATGATAGGTATGATTTCCTACCATATGTCCACGTTTTTTTATCTCTTCAAATAATTCTGGATACTTTGCTACATTATCAGCAACTACAAAAAACATCGCTTTTGCTTCAAACTCATCTAACACATCAAGAATGAATGGTGTTGCTTCTGGTATTGGACCATCATCGAAAGTAATATAAACAGAATGATCTTTCTTGTCCATTCGCCATAAAGCATGAGGATAAAAAAGCCTAAGCCATCGTGCTGGTTGTTCTATAAGCATTTATAATATTATTTTTTTATAAACAATTTAAATAATGAAAAGCCGAGAGATAGTCTTTATCTTAAACTATCCTCGGCTATAATTTCTGCTCTGTTTTTCTATTGTCCGTAAGATCTTAAAGCCCCACCTAATGCCTCAAAGTTTTGCATAAGCATACTTAATTCTTTTGCATGTTTAGCTGCCCATGAAGAATTGAGCATTTTGTTATCCTGAATAATGTTCATCATTATTTGGAAATGCATCTTACATGACTCTTGCGTCATATCAAAATAACGACTATTAAGACTCATATAATAATTGACATACTGCTTAGAGTTTTTCCAAAGCTTGTCATATATTTGGGTAGCCTTGACTTTCTTTCCAAGTAAAGAATAAGCTTTTGCTAAGCTTTCAGCACCACTCATATACACACATGGTACTACCGAAAAAGGTATTTCTTTATCAACCTTTTGTAAAACCTTCAATGCTTTATCCTTTTTACCTTCTGCTATAAGGTTTAAAGCTAACTGACCTATCTCACGCCGATGAGTATAAGCCATACGAGCAATAGTTTCATCAAGATAGAAATGAGGATTAGAGAGCCCACCCCATTTAAACTTATGCATAACAGCATCATACGTTTTCTCTGCATCATAATTACGAATACTTAACGTCTTACCAGCGTTATTTTCTGTAGTAGTAAATGGAGTAATTCTATAAGCTAAACCTTCTTGTATGAAGTTGTCGCCAAGATTCATGAAATTTTCTCCTCCTACTGTAATTGCTACATATAGAGGACGAGTCCAATTAGTATTCGCAATCATTTCAAGCATCATCAAGTCGTTCTTATATAGAGCATCTTTACCTTTTAACGAAATAATCATCTTATCTGGTATAGAGCCTGAAGGCAACATCATGCCACTACGTTTTACCGCTTCTTTATCTATTGTCATATAAATAGTATCAGTAGGAATAACATGCGTTTCATCATCTTTAGAACGTACCCAATACCTCAAAATATTCTTCAATTCAAAAGGATCTTTGCCAAAAACCCTCTTTGCTTCTGCTGGATTTTGATGATAAAACTCTTTTATCTGCTCCTTTAATCCTGGCTGTATTGGTATCATTTCGTTAGTCCCACTTACGTAATCTAAACGCCGCCATTTAATAGGCACACTTGGAGAGTTATAAGCTGGACGGCGCATCTGGTCAATGTACCAATCTGCCTGCAGATAATTTAAGTTACATACACGTACATCTGTACGCACACCTTCTACCTCCTGATTATACCATAATGGGAAAGTATCATTATCGCCATTAGTAAATATTATAGGATTACCTTTCTTTTGTAGTGAATTAAGATAATTTTGTCCGAAATCTCTACAAGCATAACGCCCTGAACGGTCGTGGTCGTCCCATGTTTGAGATACCATTTGAATAGGAACAAGTAAACATATTATACTAACAACTGCTGCTGAGACTACTGCTGGCACTTTAAGTTTTTTAGCCCAATCATATAAAGCTGCAACACCCAAACCACACCAAATAGAAAAAGCATAGAATGACCCTGCATAAGCATAGTCACGCTCACGTGGCTGCCCAGGATATTGATTAAGATATAATACGATAGCTAAACCTGTCATAAAGAACAGGAAGAAGACTACCCAAAATTGTTGAATCCCACGTTTTCCACGCCATGCTTGCCAAAAAAGTCCGATTAATCCGAGTAGTAAAGGCAAGCAATAGAACACATTATGACCTTTGTTCGCTTTCAAATCGTCAGGCATCAAACTTTGATTACCATACAAAGCATTATCTATAAATGGTATACCTGTTATCCAATTACCATGCTCAGGCTCGCCATTCCCTTGTATATCGTTTTGACGTCCTGCAAAGTTCCACATAAAATACCTCCAGTACATGAAATTACACTGGTATGAAAGAAAAAAGCGAATGTTCTCTGCTTGTGTAGGCATCTTCACACCATCTACATCATGACCTGTAATACCTCCCATCCATTGCTCATATTGTCCTGCATGTTGATAATCCCACATTCGTGGAAAAAACATATTCTGTGAATATTGCAATTTATCTTTAGTGCGGACAACAAAATACGAATCCTTCTCCGTAGGTGAGGCTTTCTCCTTACGCTCATAAACAGGCGCACCTTTTGTGAACTTGTAATGCTGCCCATCTTCAGCTACTGCTGGCTGACTTGAATAAGCCTGACCATAAAGCAAAGGATAATCACCATACTGATTTCTACTCAAATAACTTCCTAAAGTAAAAATATCTTCTGGCGAATTTTGATCCATTGGCGGATTAGCTGTAGATCTAATCACTATTAATGCATAGGAAGAATAGCCTATAATAAGCATCAACATACATAGCAACGCTGTGTTTTTTATACGAGAAGATATAAGAGGTGTTCTACCATTTTTACCACCTATGGTTCTTTTACACTTTACATGCAATACACCAAAGACTATTGCAAGTATTACAATGCCTGTAAAAAAAGCCTTCCAACCAAAGCCTACAAAAGGAATACCTATCAAAGCTAAAGCTACTAAAAAAGCAATATTCTGACGCTTCTCATTACTATTTTGATAAGTTTCATAAATAGCCCAAATAAACGAACCTATCAATAAAATAATATAAATAATAGTACCTGTATTAAAAGGCATTCCCAAGGTGTTTGTAAAGAACAATTCAAACCAACCTCCTACGGTAATAATTCCCGGCACAACACCATAAAGCACAGCAGCAACCAATATAATAGATATTAGCAAAGCTATAAGAGAGCCTTTAAGATTAGCATTTGGATATTTCTTATAATAGAATACTAAAACTATAGCAGGTATACAAAGAAGGTTTAACAAATGAACACCAATAGATAGACCTGTCATATAAGTTATAAGTACTAACCATTTATCAGAATGTGGCTTATCAGCATTATCCTCCCATTTAAGTATAAGCCAAAACACTACTGCTGTGAAAGCCGAAGAGTAAGCATATACTTCACCCTCTACAGCAGAAAACCAAAAAGTATCACTCCATGTATAAATAAGAGCGCCTACTAACCCTGATGCTTCTATTGCAATAAGTTTTGGCAAAGAAATACTTCCTTTCTCACGCACTATAAGGCGACGAGTAAGGTGAGTAATAGTCCAAAAAAGAAACATAATACAAGTAGCTGACAACAAAGCACTCATTGTGTTTACCATTCTTGCCACTTGCGTAGGATCACTGGCAAAGTGTGAAAAAAGATTAGCTGTTATTGCAAAAAAAGGTGCCCCAGGAGGATGTCCTATCTCAAGTTTGTAACCTGTTGTGATAAATTCAGGGCAATCCCAAAAGCTCGCCGTTGGCTCGATAGTGGAAACATAGGTAAAAGCAGCTATAAGAAAAGCCACCCAGCCTAAAATGTTATCCACAAGTCTAAACTTTTTCATATATTTATTCTGTTTTAAAAATAATTGCAACTAACTAATAGTAGCTATCTTATTTTATTAATTCTACGATATTTGTTGCAAAGATACCAATATAAATTATATTATATAGTGAAAGCTATAAGAAAAAAACAAAAAAAAACTTAGATAGAAAATATTATAAAATAAACCCATAGATACCAAATTTAAGCTAAACTTTGAATAACTCTTATTTTATTACAGTAAAACTAACTTTTCCACACCGTACTTCTCTTAGTATTCTGTTAAATAGAAACTTTGCTTTTAAGTATACCTTTAATTATAAAATAAAAGAGCCGCTCTTGTTATAAGAACGGCTCTTTTTATATAATATCAGTAAATTATTTATATTAGAAGAATAAATAGCGATTATCTACAACATGAGCTTTAAGCACTAAATCCTGCATAAAACCGCCTACTATTTGCATTGACTGCTGAGATAACTGCTGCTCAAGCTGTGCCTCATTAAACTTAGACCCTGCTCGCATAGCTTTCTTTAATACTTGGAAAACATATACCCCAGCATTACCCTTTACTGGTTTTTTAGAGAACTTGCCTTGCTCTGTAGCTGCTACGGCACCAGAAAGCGCTGGCTCAACAGCACCTACCGACTGAATAAATGCTGGTGATGCAAAAGTAATCTGGTTAACTATAGATACTTTAGCTCCCTTAGCTTGAGCTGCAGCTATAGACTTTACACCTTTTAATTTTGCCATTAGAACTTCAGCTTTCTTATCTTTCATTACTTCACGCTTTAGAATTTCTTTCACCTCAGCATCATTCCATGGACGATAACCCTGCTCATGAATCCCGTTCAGAACAAGTACCAACATGTGATCATTATCCCCTACTTCAAAAAGAGGTGAAATATCCCCTTGCTTAGCCTCAAAGATCCATTTCAAAGCATCTCGTGTGCCACGGATACCTGCCACATAATGCTCTGCAGTGGTTATACCTTTCAAGTCCTTAACTAAATAACCATATCTACCAGCATTCTTTTGAAGATCTGCTAAAGTAGTACTTTTAGCTACAAATTCAGAGAATTTATTATATGCTATACCTCGAGTTTCTTTTGAGAAATCAATAGCTTTCTTTATAACTGCAGCAACCGACTTAGTTGTCATTGCTCGTTTTTCAAGAACTTCTACAATAACGTTTCCTTGTGTCAAAGCTACGTTTTGGATAGCATTAACCTCTCCCTTTAACAATGACAGTAAAAAAGTACGATTATCCTGTCCTATACTTGGAGCAGATTCATATTGCTGACCTATGAGCCATGCCTTTGCACCTGTCTGACCATAACGCTTAGCAATAGTAACAAAATCAGCTCCTCCTGCCAAAGCCTTTTGTATAGAGTCTGCCTTTACCTTAGATTCTTCTGGAGTGTTTGCTACAACCTGTATCTGACGGAACTCTACAGAGTCTGGCAATTGCTCTTTAGAAAGAACACGGATAATATTTAAGGTGTTGTCTTGAGTGTTTTCAGTAACTCCTGTTGTACCTACATCTAAAGTTTCTATCTTAGAAGCTATGTCAGGATATTGCTGATAAGCCTTACTACTTACAGGAACATCAAGATAAGGTATTATGCTACCACTCTTACTTACAACAGAAGAAACATCGGTAGTTGTAGATAATTCCTTTTGCAAACTATTCATATTATTCATTATAGCTCTACGATCGGCTGCACTTGCCTTAATCTGAACATCTACATACTTAACATCACGACTTTCTACTGCTTGACGGAACATACCCTTTAGCTCATCATACTTTGCCTTTAAATCATCATCAGATATTTTTATATCGGCATCTTTTACACTGCTATAAGGAAGTGTAGCAAGCTGTATCTGAGCTTCTTCATTATTATCTTTAAAAGCTAACTTAGCCTCAACCTTATTAGAAAGCACACAAGAGGCAAGCAAGCTCTGATATTTCTGACCAAGAAGCTGCGAACGAAGATTCTTCTCTACAAACAACCAATAGTTGTAAATGCTCTGCATCTGCTCTAACTGTGGAGAATTAGTATCTTTTGCTTTATTATAACTATCAAGAAATTGTTTTAATATATTAACATCAAAACGCCCTGTCTGCTGATTTACAAAAGGGGTTTGCGCTAAAGCAGGATTAGTACCATCACTGAGCACATTCTGTATTTCTTGCTCTGTTACTGTTAATCCTACCTTCTTAGCATCTGCCTCTAATACACGATTACTAACAAGCTGATGCCATACCTGATCTTTTACCTGATTTAGCTCTTGTTCTGATAAGTTATCACGCTGCATAGTTAGCTTAATAGCCGACTGATATTCATCTATTAATTTCTGAAAATCCTGATTACTAATCTTTTCACCAAGAATTTCTCCTACTTGCGAACGTTGCTCGTTTTTCAAACCGGAACAAGATCGTGCTCCTTCCTCTACAAGGAAACCAAGCAAAGCCAAGCCGATAACGATCATAAGTAAAGTTCCTTTACTTCTAATTTTACCTAATACTGCCATTTTATATATTTATTTTATTTCTTAATTATTATCATTTTTAAAAATTGCCTACAAAAATACAAACAAAAATACAATTAACATAATTTCTGATGTATTTAATCTTTAGATAATACTTTTAATTTAACAAGTTCTATCTTTGTCATTGTCTTTTTTATAATACGAAATTCATAATTATCCACCTTTATTACCTCATTTAGTTTTGGAAAACTTTGATACGTATGTAGAAGCAATCCGCTTAATGTCATATACTCATCACTCTCTGGAAGATTAATATTAAACAGATCATTCACCTTATCTATCTCAAGACGAGCCGACAATAAATACTCTCCATTACCCAAATCTTTTGCTATATACTTAGCATTATCATGCTCATCTTCTATATCTCCAAAGATCTCTTCTACTATATCCTCTAAAGATACTATACCACTTGTACCACCAAACTCATCAACTACCACCCCTAAACTTTTCTTCTGTTGTAGAAAAATCTTCATCAAATTTTGAGCAGTCATTGTTTCTGGTACAAAAGGCATTTCAAGAATATGTTCCTGCCAACTTTGTTTATGACGGAAAAGCTCTGAAGAATGAATATAACCTTTTATATGATCTATATCTTCTACATAAACTAATATCTTAGAATTACCACTTTCTATGAAACGTTGCAAAAGCTCTTCTGTTGTACAATTTTCCTCTACTGCATTAATCTCTGTACGAGGAACCATACAGTCGCGTACTTTTATTTCAGAAAAATCTAAAGCGTTTTGAAATATCTTCACCTCTTCTTCTATATCATCTTCGCTTTTTGCATTATCTATAGAACTTTGTACAAGATAATCAAGATCCACTTTTGAAAAGGTTTCACTACTCCTCTCCTCATTCATTTTGACACCTAACAGCCTCAAAAATATCTTTGCTATAAAAGTAGCAAACCTGCTTATGGGCCAAAGGATAATAAAAAAAAGATAAGCTAATGGCGCAAAAAAAGTAAGTAAACGATTAGGATTACTCTTAAATAACGACTTAGGTAAAAACTCGCCTGTAAATAATATTACCATTGTTGATAACAATGTATCACAAAAGACGCGTGTAGCAGGCTCAAAAGAAGAAAATAATGTGGCATCAAATATCTTTGCAAATAAGATACCATATATAACTAATACAATATTATTTCCTACAAGCATCGTAGAAACAAAGCCATTTGGGTTTTTATAGAACTGAGAAAGACATCTCTGTGCTAACCCATTCCTTTCTTTATCCATTTCGGCAAGCATACGATTACTTGCCACAAAGGCTATCTCCATTCCTGAAAAGAATGCAGATAACACCATTGTTATGACAATTCCTATAATAGAGTTTATAGTCACTTTTTTAGTTTTTTTATTTATTATACACCGGACCCTTAAAGTTATCTCGATGTAAAGTATCTATAGGAGCAAAAGCAGGAGTAGGTGTCGTTGCCTCGCCATCATCTTTAGGCTCCGAAAAAACACTCCAGCCTTTTGGATTTCTAATTTCATAATCTATCATTTGCTCATCGCTCTTAAACCACGTGCCGCGCATTTCCTTATCTGGTGTCTTTAGATAAGAATAAGCATGCGACCATAGAAGATGGTCGCGTTCGTCCCAAGTAAGCTGATTACTTCTAAAAATAAGTCCGTTTGCAGTAAGCACACGTACACGCCCACGAAGCTCCCAACGCTGCAACTCATCGTAATACACTGCTGTATCGCTCTGAATATATCCTACTACATGCTTCTTTAAATCAAACTGTGTTAGCAAAATACCTTTATTAAAAGTCCATCGTGAAGGCTTCTTATTTTGATTTACCTCCCACTCTTCTGTTACTATACGATATTTTATAACCCCTGAATCGGATATAAGAGTATTTACACCATAAGTAGTCATTACTGCTACTGAGTCCCGTTGATGTATAGCAGGGGCTATATGCTCCTGTCCTTTATTACATGAGCATAATAAAGAATAAGACCCTAATAAGGCAAATATAACAACTACAGAATAACAGAAAGAGCTTTTCATCGATCCTTTATTCTACCTTAAACTTAGCAAACCAACGCTCATTAAACGTTAGAGATACGTTAATACGAAACATATTCTCCTTTACCATTCCCATAACACTCTGATTAACCCACTCTGCACTAACATTAAGCATACTATAACGACTATATCCACTCGTTAAAGGTAGGCCTACACCAATAGTAGCAGCAAACTCTTTAGGTCCATCATGACCATTTATCTTAAAATAAGGCATTGCATAACTAACTCCTGCACGAAAATGCATACGATTAATATATTTACTATATTGATCTCCATTAGTATAGTCTGCACCAAGAGATACTTTATGACGATTCTTATACAAATCTTTTACCATATTATACCTTCTTTCCTTTCCTATACCAACAAGCTGTGGCATTTCTAAGCTACTCCATTTCTGAAACTGATAATCAACTCCCATTTTTAACTTGTTATGATGATTATACATTATACCTGCTCCAAAGACGTGAGGCAACTTAAGTTCTCCATTTGCTCTATAAGTAATACTGTCCGAAACGCTTGTCTGAGGATTAGTTGATATTAATAAACATTCTGGATTTCCTTTCAGCTTATGTCCAAAAGAGTATGTAGCTCCAAGGGTAAACTCATCTTTATTTTTCAAAGGAAAAGTGTACTGTATACCAAAATCTGCCTTATAACTTCTAACCGTAGTATTATAAACCTTCGACAAGGTATTGATACTTCCTTCACTATAAGTATTATCTATTCTATGCTGCAAATCTCCCCAAAGATAAGCAATATTAAAACCTATAGAGAGATTAGATAAAGGCGAATAGCCTGCTCCTAAATATATCTGATGAAGACCACCACTTCCACTATATATATTAGTATAAGTAACATCAGGAGACGATGTGCTTGGAGAATCATTCACATTTGATGTTATACTATAATTATAACCTATATTAGTATAAGGTAATAGCCCAAAGCTAACACCAAAATGCTTAAAAAGGCGAAACGACGAGACAACATACTCAAAATTAGCATTCTGTGCACTTCGTTTTACACCTCCCTCTTCAAAGTTAGTAAGCTGTAAACCTAAACCTGCATCAAACAAAAACGTAAGCGAATCGACAGAAGCATACGAAGCCGGATTTTGATAATTTACCTGATTTTGTTCATGAAAGCCATAAGCAACACCTGCCATTCCACGATTAAAACTTGTAGATAGTGGCGATATTGTTCCTAATCCAAACCTACTATATGGGGAGTTTGTACTACTTTGGGCAAATGCCACCATTGATGACAGGCCTATCACAATTGATACTATTATCTTTTTCATTATGCTTATGACTGCTTGTTATTTACACGTTATAATATATACAGGGTACAAAGTTATTAAAAATTTTTGGTGTTAATAGAAATACACCCGCATAATTTGTTTTTTTAAAGCTTTCTTTGGCAAATCCCTTTTTTCTATTACCTTTGCAAATAATATGAGAAGTCGCTACGTTTACATATTTATTATTAGTTTACTTGCATCTTTACAAGCATGGGCAGAAACGCCTATTGTAGAGCCTTCACATCTTAATCCTAAGACTTTACAAATATCATTGCTAACATGCTCCCCCGGCAAAGAGATATGGGCATTGTTTGGACATACTGCTATACGGTTTAAAGAAGATAACGCTTATGCCTACGATGATAATTTCGACATTGTGGTAAACTATGGCATGTTTTCTTTTAATCAGCCCCATTTTATCCCTCGCTTTGTTTTAGGAAAGACCGATTATCAAATGGGAATTGTTCCGATGAATATCTTTATGAAAGAATATGCTTACGAGGGCAGAGGCATAACAGAACAAATTCTTAACATTTCTGACAAAGACAAAGAAGCCATTTTACAGGCTCTTATAACAAACACCTTACCTGAAAACATAACCTATAGATATAACTTCTTTTACAATAACTGTACAAGCAAGGCAAGAGATCTTATTATAGACAACCTTAATGGTAAAGTAAAATATAACAGGAATATAGAAAACGTTAGTTTCAGAAATATTATTCACCGTTATAATAATGTAGATAAATGGGCACAACTTGGTGATGATATGCTGCTTGGAGTAAAAGCTGACAAGCCTACCAACAGGCAAGAGCAACAATTCTTGCCCGATAACCTTATGCACGATTTTGCTTCTGCTACATACGATGGTAAGCCTTTAATAAGCAAAACTAATAAGCTCCTACGTGTTATACCACACAAAACAAACACAACAGATTTTAGCTTTAGCGACAACTTTATACCATCACCGATGATTTGTGTTATAATCTTTATCATTATAACTTTTATTATTAATCTCATCGAAGTAAAAAAAGTAATAGCAATATCGCTTTGGGACTCTTTTCTAATGATTTTTACAGGCATTATAGGAATAATTCTCACTGTCATGATTTTCTCAGAACACCCTTGTGTTAATGCTAATGGGCTTATCTTTATCTTTAACCCACTACCTCTTTTCTTCCTTTATACTACTATAAAAAGAAACAAAACTCTAAAGAAAAACATCTGGTGGAAGCTATGGGCTATACTTATTATAATAGGACTTCTTATAGGGTTTATACAATATTACCCCACTCCTGCTGTAATTGTGGCATTATTCTTGCTCCTTAATTGTGGAGTACATATATTAATTGAACACGAAAACAAACTTAAAACGGTAAAATAGTGTCGTCTACAAAAATGAATAAATATATAACAGCTTTCCTCGTAGTGTTAACCGCTACGGGCGTAGAGACACAAACTTACCAAGCTATACTGAAAGCAACTTTAGGCGATGCCGCTATAGAAAATCTTTATACATATCAGGACTTTAAAGACTTAGAAGATAATATCACCAACATCATAAAGCTACTATATGAAGAACATAAAGATAACAAAACACAGCCTATACAAGAAAAATACTTTATATGCCAAGTAGACACAACTATTATTGGAAAAATAACAGATTGTTGCCTCTTAAATATCAATAATAATAAGGCTAATTTACCATACAAAACTATAACAAACCCTATTTTTATTAGAGGTCCAAACTGTTAGTATTTTTTTTTACAATTACATATCAAAAAATAAAGGATAACAGTTTACTGTGCAAAAGATAACCTTTTACACTACAAAAGGTAACCTTTTAAAAACAACAGGTAAAGCTCTGATATTTAAATATTTCAAAAGGAGCATACCATAAAATAACAATAAAACATAGAAGTAATGAATTTTAACAAAATATTAAAAGCCATTTTCGGAGATAAGTCTTCACGCGACTTAAAACTTATACAGCCACTTGTAGACAAGATAAAAGCTGCTTACCCAGAGATACAAGCACTTAGCAACGATGAGCTACGTGCTAAAACAAAAGAAATAAAACAGTTTGTACAAGATGCAGCTAAAGAACAACGCGAGAAAATAGCAGAACTACGTGCCACCATAGAGGGCACACCAATAGAAGAACGTGAAAATATCTTTAACCAAATAGATAAGTTAGAAAAAGAAGCTCTCGACAATTACGAAGCTGCTCTCGACGAGGTAATGCCTGTAGCATTCTCTATTGTAAAAGATACTGCACGCCGCTTTGCTGAAAACGAAGAAACTATAGTTACAGCAACCGACTTTGATCGCAACCTCGCTGCCGACCCTACAAAAGACTTTATCTCTATAGAAGGCGACAAAGCACACTATCATAACCATTGGACTGCTGGAGGAAATGACCTGAAATGGGAAATGATACACTATGATGTACAGCTTTTCGGAGGTACGGTACTTCATCAAGGAAAGATAGCTGAAATGGCTACTGGTGAGGGAAAAACACTTGTTTCTACTCTTCCCGTATTCCTAAACGCGCTAACAGGTAATGGTGTACACGTAGTAACTGTAAACGACTATCTGGCAAAGCGCGACTCTGAATGGATGGGACCTTTATATGAGTTTCACGGGCTGTCTGTAGACTGTATTGATAAAACACAGCCTAACTCTCCTGAACGACGTCAAGCCTACCAAGCAGATATAACTTTTGGTACCAACAACGAGTTTGGTTTCGACTATCTACGCGACAATATGGCTGTATCACCTACCGACCTTGTTCAGCGTCAGCACAATTATGCTATTGTTGACGAGGTAGACTCTGTATTAATAGACGATGCACGAACACCTCTCATCATAAGCGGTCCTGTGCCTAAGGGAGATGACCAGATGTTTGAAGAGTATCAGCCTTTAGTGCAAAATCTATACGAGGTACAACGAAAGCAAGCTACAGAACTTCTATCAGAAGCACGTTCCAAAATAAGCAAAGCACAGAAAATGCCTAACGGAAAAGAGGCTTCGCAGATGTTAGAAGAAGGGTTCTTAGCTCTTTACCGTTCGTATAAAGCACTACCTAAGAACAAAGCTCTTATAAAATTCTTATCAGAAGAAGGTATCAAGGCTGGTATGCTCAAAACAGAAGAGTATTACATGGCTAATAATAATCGAGAAATGCCCAAGGCTATAGAGCCTCTTTATTTTGTAACAGAAGAAAAGATGAACTCGTGCGACCTTACCGATAAGGGGTCTGCATGGTTAGCTACACAAGTAAATGATGCTAAACTCTTCGTTTTACCTGACATAACTACCGAGCTTTCCGATCTTGAAAAACAAAAAGAAGACAAGCTTATTAACGAGCAAGAGTACATCGACAAAAAAGACGACATAATGAATAACTATGGCATTCAGAGTGAGCGAGTACACACACTGCAACAATTGCTGAAGGCTTATACCATGTTTAACAAAGATGATGAATATGTCGTACTTAACGGAGAAGTAAAGATTGTAGATGAACAGACGGGACGTATCATGGAAGGACGTCGCTGGAGCGATGGCTTACACCAAGCTGTAGAAGCAAAAGAACACGTTAAAGTGGAAGCTGCTACACAAACATTTGCTACTATAACGCTACAAAACTATTTCCGTATGTATCACAAGCTCGCTGGTATGACAGGTACTGCATCAACCGAATCGGGAGAATTTTGGGATATATACAAGCTCGATGTTGTAGAAATACCTACTAATAAGCCTATATCACGTCATGATTTAGAAGACCGTGTCTACAAAACTGCAAGAGAAAAATATGCTGCTGTTATAGAAGAAATTATCGAAATGCGCAATGCAGGACGACCTACCTTAGTAGGTACTACGTCGGTAGAGATAAGCGAACTTCTAAGCAAAATGCTTAATATGCGTAAGATTCCTCATCAGGTGCTAAACGCTAAACAACATTTAAAAGAAGCTCAGATAGTAGCAGAGGCTGGTCGCTCTACTAATGGTTTAGGAGCAGTAACCATAGCCACTAACATGGCAGGACGTGGTACTGACATTAAGCTATCACAAGAGGTAAAAGAAGCTGGCGGACTTGCTATCATTGGTACTGAACGGCATGAGAGCAGACGTGTAGACAGGCAGCTTCGTGGTCGTGCAGGACGTCAAGGAGACCCAGGCTCTTCTGTCTTCTATGTATCTCTCGAAGACAAACTGATGCGCCTATTCGGGTCAGAACGTATCGCAAAAGTTATGGACCGTTTAGGATTCGCTGAGGGTGAACGCATAGAAAGCTCTATGATCTCTAACAGCATAGAACGCGCTCAAAAGAAAGTAGAGGAAAACAACTTTGGTATCCGTAAACGTTTATTAGAATACGATGATGTGATGAACAAACAACGTACTGTAATATACGAAAAAAGACGCCACGCCTTAATGGGAGAACGCATAGGTATGGACATATCTAACATCATCTGGGATAGATGTGTGAACACTCTTAACAACCAAACGTATGATGGTTGCGTAGAAGATTTTTTAAAGATTTTGTCTATAGAATGCCCTTTTACAGAGGAAGAATTCAACACTATACGCCACGATGAGCTTGCAGAGAAATCTTTCCAACAAGCAATGGCAGCCTTCGAACGTAAGACAGAACGCATACAGACTGTGGCATGGCCTATCATAAAAGAAGTGTATGAAAACCAAGGCTCTATTTATCAACGCATCATGGTTCCTATTACTGATGGTAAACGCGTATACAATATACCTTGCGACTTAAAAGAAGCATACGACACAGAAGCCAAATCGGTTGTGAAACAGTTTGAGAAAAGCGTACTACTACATATCATTGATGATGATTGGAAAGAGAATCTACGCCAGCTCGACGAACTGCGCCACTCTGTACAAAACGCTTCTTACGAACAAAAAGATCCTTTGTTGATATTCAAACTTGAAAGCGTTAAGCTATGGGACAATATGATTAACGATCTTAATAACAGAGCTGCAAGCGTCTTAATGCGTGGTCAAATACCAGAAATGCAGGGAGAACCCCCAGTAGAAAACACTAATACTGAGGCTCCAGCACCAAAGTATGTTGAACAAAAAGAAGAACTTGTAGACGAAAACCAATTAGCTGCCGCTTCACAAGACACACGTCAGGGAGCACAAAATGTTACTCGTACTCCATATATAGCAGAAAAGACTCCACGTCCTAACGACCCATGTCCGTGTGGAAGTGGTAAGAAATTTAAGCATTGTCACGGCAGAAACTTATAAAAGAACAAGCCATGTTTACCTATCAACTATATGGTAAACATGGCTTTTTACTTACGTACAATATAAAAAAAGTGGAGACTTTCCTATAAAAAACATATAATATAAACAACCTATATTATTATGTAGATATTATTTCTTTTATAGCTTTAAATAATTTCTGTATCTTTGTAACGTGAAAATTTCACTGCTTTTCACACACTATTATATATAAAACAGAAAAAGATATAAAACAAAAAATGAAAGTTTGCATAGCAGAGAAACCAAGCGTGGCACGCGATATAGCACGCATTTTAGGAGCTACAACACTAAAAAACGGATACCTTGAGGGTAATGGATATCAGGTAACGTGGACATTCGGACATCTATGCGAACTGAAAGAACCCAATGATTACAATAACAAGTGGAAACATTGGAACCTGAGTTCCTTACCTATGATACCCTCTAAGTTTGGAATAAAACTAATAGAAGATGACGGAATAAAAAAGCAATTCTCCATTATAGAAAAGCTATATAAAAACGCAGAAGAAATAATCAATTGTGGTGATGCTGGGCAAGAAGGAGAGCTTATACAGAGATGGGTAATGCAAAAAGCTGGTGTAACATGCCCTGTGAAACGCTTATGGATATCATCTATGACTGATGAGGCCATACGCGAAGGGTTTCAAAATCTGAGAAATCAAGACCAATATCAATCACTTTACCTTGCAGGTTTAGCTCGCGCCATAGGAGATTGGCTCTTAGGAATGAATGCTACACGGCTATATACCATTAAATATGGCAATAATCACTATGGCAAAAAGCCTCAAGTACTTTCCATAGGAAGAGTGCAAACACCTACACTTGCACTAATTGTACAGCGACAAAAGGAAATAAACAATTTTAAGCCACAACCTTTTTGGGTGCTTGCTACGATATATCGTAATACTCTTTTTACTGCAACAAAAGGCAAGTTTACATCAAAAGAAGAAGGAGAACAGGCGTTTTCTACCATAGAAGGTAAACCTTTTGAGGTAACTAACATTACCAAGAAAAAAGGAACCGAACAGCCTAAACAACTATACGACTTAACTTCACTGCAAGTAGATTGCAACAGAAAGTATGGCTATTCTGCCGAAATGACTCTCAATCTTATCCAGTCTTTATACGAAAAGAAGATTACTACCTATCCCCGCGTAGACACACAATACCTATCGGAGGATATATACAAAAAGTGTCCGCAAATAATGAATGGCATCTTCCAAACTAAATTTGCAAACATAGCACCTTACAAAGAGCTTGTAAAAGCACTAAGCGGAAAAGATTTGCCTAAGACTAAACGAGTTTTCGACAACACTAAGGTTACCGATCACCATGCTATAATACCTACAGGAGTTATCCCACGGGGGCTATCAGATGCAGAACGCAACGTTTTCGATCTCATTACACGACGCTTTATTGCAGCTTTCTACCCCGAATGTAAATACTCTACTACTACCATCGTTGGTAAAGTAAACTCTATAGAATTTAAAACTTCAGGTAAAGAAATACTCAAACAAGGCTGGCGGGTATGCTACGCCTTAAACAACAAAGAAGATAATAATAAAAAAGAAGACGAAAACGATGATAATACAAAAGATAAAGTAGAAGAAAAAATACTACCTACATTTACAAAAGGAGAACAAGGACCACATAAACCTACCCTAACAGAGAAACAGACTATGCCCCCAAAACATTACACAGAGGCTTCTTTACTCCGTGCTATGGAAACTGCGGGCAGGTTAGTAAACGACGATACACTACGAGCAGCTCTAAAAGAAAACGGCATAGGACGCCCATCTTCACGGGCAGGAATTATAGAAACTCTCTTTAAACGCCATTATATTAAACGCAAAAGGAAAAACCTCGAAGCTACTCCCATAGGTATAGCACTCATTGATACTATAAAAGAGAAGCTATTAACATCTGCCGAACTTACAGGGATATGGGAGAAAAAACTTCGTGATATAGAAGCTAAAAAATATGATGCAGCAATGTTTATTAACGAACTAAAGGAACAAATTAACACCATTGTGTGCGATGTGCTTTCAGACAATAGTAACAGAAAGATAACACTCAACGACTAACGATATGATAAACATTCCTAAAGACTTTGAAGAATATACACGCATCTTAATGGGAGAAGAGCTATATCGTACACTAATAAAAGGCTTAAAGCAAGAAGATTGCCCTACAACTATTAGGATAAACCCCTTCAAACGATGTGCTGTAAATATGGATTTAGTAAGTAATAACGTGCCTTGGTGTAAAGACGGATATTACCTAAAGGAGCGCCCTACGTTTACTTTCGATCCGCTTTTCCATGCTGGAAGCTACTATGTACAAGAAGCCTCGTCAATGTTTATTGACCATATCATAAGACAATATATACACTATCCTGTAACAGCTCTCGACCTATGTGCTGCTCCGGGTGGTAAAAGTACATGCGCACAGTCAGCCTTTCCTATAGGAAGCACGCTAATTGCCAATGAGCCTATTACTAAACGAGCACAAATATTATCAGAAAATATCCTGAAATTTGGACATTCTCAAATAGCTGTAACTAATAATTTCCCTAAAGATTTTAAAAAGACAAAGCTCCTTTTCGATATCATCATAGCCGATGTTCCATGCTCTGGAGAGGGTATGTTCCGCAAAGATCCCAAAGCAATAAGCTCTTGGAGCAAGGAAAATGTAAAGAAATGCTGCCAGCTACAACGCTCTATCATTAAAGACATTTGGGACAATCTTAAGGAAAGAGGTTTCCTTATATACAGCACTTGCACATTCAATTCACTTGAAAACGAGGAAAATGTAGCGTGGATAATAAAGGAATTAGGCGCAAAACTATTACCTATACACACAGAAAAAGAATGGAACATTACAGGCTCTCTAATAGGAAATCCGCTTAACGGAGCAGATTCCACAGCACAGCAATTCCCTGTTTACCGCTTCTTACCTGGCAAAACGCTTGGAGAAGGACTATTTATCTGCTTACTTCAAAAGACCAAACCAGGACTAAATCCTATACCCTCTAATAACATATCATTATTACAAAAAGACTACTTTCGTAAGGCTTTAAAACCTTTAAAGCTATTAGCTTATGGCGTTAATGAGCCTGAAGAGAAAGGTAAAAATAAGATTCCTCATATTAGTCAGGCTCTTATGAAAGATGCTGATAATAGCCTTTACCCCACTATAGACGTAAGCTATCACACTGCTATAGCCTATCTTAGAGGCGAAGCTATCACTTTAAGCCATGACATTCCTCACGGAATAATACTCCTAACATATAAAAACCAGCCTTTAGGATATGCCAAAAACATTGGAAACAGGGCTAACAACCTCTATCCACAAGAGTGGAGAATAAGGAGTACATACGTTCCTAAGGAACCTAACATTATTTTATAACGTATCATTAATAACAAAACATACAATGAAACAATATCAAGACCTGCTCAAACGCATCTTAAAAGAAGGAGTAAAGAGAGAAGATCGCACAGGCGTAGGTACTCTTTCTATCTTTGGACATCAAATGCACTTTAATATGGAAGATGGCTTTCCTTTGCTAACTACAAAAAAGCTACATCTAAAAAGTATAATATACGAGCTACTATGGTTTCTTAAAGGAGACACTAACGTAAAGTATCTACAAGAACATGGTGTAAAAATATGGAACGAATGGGCAGACGAGAATGGCGATCTTGGCCCCGTTTATGGGCATCAATGGCGCTCATGGCCAGATTATAAAGGAGGAAGCATAGACCAAATAAAAAACGTTTTAGATATGATAAAGCACTCACCTTCCTCACGCAGAATGCTTGTTACGGCATGGAACCCTGCCGAAGTAGACGAAATGGCTTTACCTCCCTGCCACTGTCTTTTCCAGTTTTATGTTGCAGAAGGTAAGCTCTCTCTACAGCTATATCAACGTTCTGCTGATACTTTCTTAGGTGTACCATTCAATATAGCCTCATATTCGCTTTTACTACACATGATGGCACAAGTAACGGGGTTAGAGGTAGGCGAGTTTATACACACCACAGGCGATACACACATATATCTAAACCACCTCGAACAAGTAAAGCTACAGCTCACACGCACACCTCGACCACTACCAAAGATAATCATTAACCCTGATGTTAAGGATCTCTTTAGCTTCCATTACGACGATTTCAAGATAGAAGACTACAACCCTTACCCACACATTCCGGGCACAGTGGCTATTTGATAGTAGTTACTATACATAAAAAACATTACACTCTTATAATATGCAAATATCTATTATTGCTGCCATAGCAGCTAACAACGCCATAGGATATCAGAACAATTTGATATATTACATTAAGGACGACCTTAAACGATTCAAAGCTCTTACAACGGGAAACACCATTATCATGGGTCGTAAGACATACGATTCGCTACCTAAAGGAGCACTACCCAACCGCCGTAACATAGTGTTAAGCAGAGAAAAAAAATATCTCCATAATTGCCAAGTGTATTCTTCTTTGGAAGAAGCACTCTCATCATGCAAAGAAGATGAGCATGTTTTTATCTTAGGAGGAGTGTCGGTTTATGAAAAGGCTTTGCCCTTAGCTAAAGAGCTTTACCTGACAGAAATAGAGGCAACACCAGAACATGCTGATGCCTTTTTCCCACTGTTTGACCGCTCACAATATAAAGAAACTTTCGTAGAAGAGCATAAGGCTACCCATGAACACCCTGCTTTCAGATTTGTAAACCTCAAAAAGAAATAAGCTATAGATAATGCCTTAAAAGAAAACATTTCCTTTACAACAGGCAGACGGCTCAGCTTTTATGCTGTATCTCCTTTAAAGGCTTCATGACAAAGTCGCGCTCATACATCTTAGGATGAGGCACGGTGAGGGCTGTAGTGTTAATATTTATATCATCATAAAGGAGTATATCTATATCCATAGTGCGGTCAGAATACTGCCCATTAACCGACTTTTTTATACGCCCCAGCTCTCTTTCTATAGACTGTGTTACAGCCAATACCTCCCAAACGGAAAGACTTGTTTTTACCTTTACACAAGCATTAAGAAAAGTATTTTTGCTTTTAAACCCCCAAGCCTTTGTTTCATAAAAAGAAGATTGGCAGATAACATCGCCAATCTTCTTACTTATCTTGTCTATAGCTGCAAACATCAGCCCCTGCTTATCACCAAGGTTAGTACCTAAAGCAAGGTATGTTATATGTGTTTTAATCATCAAGTATCAACATAGAATCGCCAAAACAGCCAAACATATATCCGTTCTTAACAGCCAAATCGTATGCCTGCATGATAAGATCATAACCTCCAAAAGCAGCAGTCTCCATTAAAAGAACAGAATAAGGGTGATAAAAGTTTACTAACATGGAATCTGCCAAGCCAAACTTGTAAGGAGGGAAGATAAACTTATTAGTCCAGCCATCATATTCCTTTAACAATCCGTCCGTGCCTACTGCTGTTTCGCAAGCCTTAACCACACTTGCACCAACGGCACATACCTTATGAATAGCTTTCTTAGTGCTATTTACCACAGCACAGGCTTCTGCATTGATATGCATCTCTTCAGAATCCATCTTGTGTTTGGTAAGATCCTCCACCTCTATATCATGAAAACTGCCCAAAGCACAATGAAGCGTTATAAAGGCACTCTTTATACCTTTTATCTCCATCATCTTCATCATATGCTCTGAAAAGTGGATATTAGTGCCAGGAGCAGACACTGCACCCTCGTTTTTAGCAAACACCGACTGGAAATATTCTAAATCGTCCTCAGTGGCATGGGCAAAGTCTTCCCCCTCTTTCTTTGGACGATTGTCTATAATATAACGTGGTAATGGTGCCTCACCAAGCGAGAAAAGCTCACGCTTAAACTCATCATGATCGCAATCATAAAGGAAGCGTAGCGTACGGCCACGTGATGTAGTGTTATCTATTACCTCAGCAACCATTGTTCCCGATTCATCAAAAAACAACTTATTGCCTATACGTATCTTGCGAGCAGGCTCTACAAGGACGTCCCACAAGCGCATATCAGCGTTTAACTCACGAAGTAAGAACACCTCTATCTTGGCGTCTGTCTTTTCCTTTGTGCCATATAAGCGGGCAGGAAACACCTTTGTGTCATTAAAGATAAAAGCATCGCCATCATCAAAATAGTTGAGCACATCGCGAAAACGTATATAATCCTCTTCCTTAGGCTCGCCTGTAACCTCGCCTTTAAACATGTCTATTTTGCCCGACTTGCGATGAACTACCATTAATCTCCCCTCATCACGACGCACTACAGTAAACTTCTGCTCGCTACCATCTGCACGTTTTAATATACGCTCTGAAGAATGTGGATAGAGAGCCACCTGATCTTCTGGTAAGCTGAATTTAAATTGTGAAAGCTTCATATTCTTTTGTTTATTCTTTTTCTATTGTTTGACTACTTAACCACTTATCAAAATTGTCATAATCGATACAGTCGTCTATATTAATTGCACCTACCCGCACTCTGCGCAATGACCTTAGATAAGCACCGCTATGTATAAAGCGACCAAAGTCGCGTGCCAAAGCACGAATATAAGTACCCTTACCACAAACTACCCTTATGGTAATCTGCATCTTATAAGAATCGAATGATTGTAATTCTATCTCATCTATCTGAACCGTTTTTGGCTTTAGCTCCACCTGCTGACCATCACGACGAAGAGTGTAAGCACGCTGTCCTGACACTTTCACCGCACTATACGTAGGCGGCACCTGCTGTATCTCGCCCACAAAGCTCTGCAAAGCATCTCTTATAAGCTCCTCTGTAATATGAGCTGTTGGGAAACTCTCGTTCTCTTCATGCTCCATATCGTAACTATCAGTGGTAGCTCCTAACTGCAACGTAGCTACATACTCCTTAGTATGCGCCTGCAAAGACTCTATGAGCTTTGTCTTTCTACCCGTTGCAAGTATCAACACCCCCGTTGCTAAAGGATCTAAAGTGCCTGCATGACCTATTTTTACCTTGCCATCATTTACCTTACTGCAAAGGTAACGTATATGAGCCAACGCCTTAAAACTGGTTATACCATACGGCTTATCTATCGGAATAATAACCCCTTCTGTAAAATTCATATTTCTTATAAGGTGATAACAAATAATATTACTCTTACTCTATCATATTAAGATTAACACCCATTGCTAACAATATCAGGATAATACCACCCACTATGATACGATACCAGCCAAACAGACGAAAACCATACTTTGTAAGAAAACTAACAAACCACTTCATAGCCAGTAACGCTACTAAAAAAGCTATTACACACCCAAGTGCTAAAACGGTAAGGTTATGAAAAGTAGCCCACTGAGTGCCATGCTTTAACAAGTCGTACAAATCGAGCAATGTAGCAGCTGCCATTAAAGGAACAGCTACAAAAAAAGAAAACTCTGCTGCATGCTTACGCGTCAAGCCGCTTGCCATACCTCCCACTATAGTAGACATAGAACGGCTCATACCCGGCAAAACCGACAAACATTGGAACAGACCTATACAAAAAGCACGCCTTACATTTACCCTGTTCTCTTGCCTACCTTTATTAAAAAGCCTATCGCAAAAAAGCATAAACACACCGCCTAAAACTAACGTTACTGCCACCACAGAGACAGAATCTAATAGCCAATCGAGCAAACCACTCTTCTTAGCTAATAAGCCTACCACACCTGCAGGAAGACAGCCTATGAAAAGCAGCCAATAAAACCTAAAGAAACGCAATAATGAAGACCCTCTTTCTTTATCGACACACGATACATGCTTAAAACTAAAAAAACGTTTCCAATACAAACATACTACAGACAAGATAGCACCAAACTGTATTATGAACGTAAAAGCATGAACAAAAGGATCGCCTTGCTTAACACCTAAAAGACTTTGGGTTATAATCATGTGCCCCGTAGATGATACAGGCAAAAACTCTGTAATACCCTCTACGATAGCTATAATAATGGTTTGAAAAATAGTCATTAATGCTCTTTGTGCTTTTTAGGTTTATACAAAATAGCACCTATTATAGAAACAAAACCTATAAAGGTTACTATTGGAGCTAACGTGATGCGACGGAAGCTGAAAATGCTAACGTTAAAAAAATGCTCACCTGAACCACTTCCACTCATTAAGATAAAGCCTATCACCACTATTGCCACACCTATGGCAAGCAAAATAAAATTAGCCTTATCGAAAGCAAAATTCTGTTTTTCCATATTGTAAAAAATGTCTTATTCTTATTTCTATATTTTATATAAATCGCCTGCCTTCATACGCAAGAAACGATTAACTGACAACGCTGAACACAGCGTAGCTATAAAAATGCCAAAGCACAACATTATAAGCGCCGTAACAACTAACGTATCCCATGAAAGCACCTTGCTTATCTCTGGCTCATAGCTATACAAAGAGAGAACACAGCCTCCTAAAACCACTATGGCTATCAAAGCAGACACAAAGCCCTGCATAATGGCACGCTTTAAGAAAGGAGCACGGATATAACCCCACGAGGCTCCCACAAGCTTCATGGTATGAATGGAAAAACGACGCGCATAAACGCTTAGACGAATAGTGTTGTTTATAAGCGAAAAAGACACTATGGTCAGAAGTATTGCTATAACCGATAACACTATACCTACCTTGCCCAAAGTGTTATTAACACTCTCTACCAAGTCTTGACGATAAGTAACATCGCTAACACCACGATAAGACTTTAGACGCTTTGATATCCAGCTTATAGAGTCGTTATTAGCATAATCGGCTTTAAGATTAACATCTATCTCACTGGTAAAAGGGTTTTGCCCTGCAAACTCGGCAGGATTTGCACCAAGCTCCCTCGTACCATCTGATAGTGCCTGCTCCTTACTTATATAATTAGCCACACTGGTAAACCTTTCGCCCTTAACCTGCTCGTAAAGAGTAGCAGCTGCCTGCTCGTCTATATCGGGCTGAAGAATCATTGTAACGCTAAGATTTTCCTTTACAAAAGAGCTTAGATTGCTACTGGTAAACACCGTAAGTACCACCATTCCTATTAATATTAACACCATTGCAGTACTAATACAAAGGGTTACAACCTGTAAGCTATGCTGCCTGCGTACTTGCTTTCGCTTTTTTACCATATTATTAAAAAAAATACAATACAACAAATTTTCTACAAAGTTACTGGAAAATAAAATAAGGACAAAAGATTTTATATTTTATTTACGCTATTCATAAGAAAAGCTCACTCTGAGGGAAAGATTATAAACATACCCTTTTGTCTTAAAACATATTTATATTACCTTTGCCTACACAATATTTTTTCAAAGCAATATGAGTACTATTATTTACCCCTCACCCATCTTTGGACCTGTACATAGCCGCCGATTAGGCATTTCGCTCGGCATAAACCTCTTGCCTGCCGATGGCAAAATATGCACCTTCGACTGCATATACTGCGAGTGTGGATATAATGCTCAGCGACACACCTCGTCACCACACCCGCCAAGAGCATTAGTGGCTGAAAAGCTCGAAGAGAAACTAAAAGAAATGAAAGCTAACAGCTACGCCCCTGACGTGCTAACCTTTGCCGGCAACGGAGAGCCTACATCGCACCCACACTTTTATGAGATTATACAAGACACCATCAGCCTAAGAAACATATATTGCCCAACGGCAAAAATATCTGTCCTTAGCAATTCCACTTTCATTCACCGACCAAAGGTACACGAGGCATTAAGAATGGTAGATAACAACATCTTAAAGCTCGACACCATTAACACCGAATGGATAAAAAAGGTAGACCGACCCACAGCACCATCTTATAACGTAAAAAAAATAATAGAAAACATGAAAGCCTTTAAAGGGAAACTGATAATACAAACCATGTTCCTTAAAGGATATAACGACCAAGGGGAAAACATTACTAACACCTCTGAAACATTCGTAAAGCCATGGCTCGAAGCCGTCGAGGCTATTGCACCTAAGGAGGTGATGATATACACCATAGAGCGCGAAACACCTGCATCGCACCTAAGAAAAGCCTCGCACGAAGAGTTAGACGCTATATGCGAAAGAGTAAAATCGTTAGGAATAGCCTGCCAAGCATCTTACTAAAAACCCCATAAAGCATAGGCTATTAAAAAACTTACCTTACTACCACCCAAAAGCAAAACACCTGCTTTTGCCTACACAAAAAGGACAGAAAAGAAAGGAAAAGATAAGAGGCAGGAGAGAAAAATAAGCTATTTTTAGTGTATTTTTAACCTATTTTTGTTAGAAAAATAATTTATTTTTCCTTCCCAATCATCTCCTTTTTACCAAAAAAGGCTATATTATATATAGAAAAAAAATTACATTTTATAGCTTCTAAAGCCATGCCCTTTCTTACCTACTTTACATAAAAAAGAAGCCTCCCTAAAGTTTTCCGCCTACCTTTATACCAATAAATAACAGCCTAAAAAACAAATAATTAGGTGAAAATATAACAAATATCTTAAAAAACTATAATTCTTGGGGGGGGGGGAGAAGAATATGCCTTTTTTAGAAATAAAAGTATTACCTTTGAAGAGGAAAAAGAGATCAAAATAATTAATATGTTTTGGCGCGCGATGCCAAACAAGAAAGGAAAAAGTAATGAAAAAAATGTACGAAAAGCCAGTCGCTACAATTTTAAGAATGGAAGACTCTATGCAGATAATTTGTAGCTCTGGGGTTGAAAACAAAACAAAAATCAAAGTAAATCCGTGGGAAAAACATGAGGAGACTGATGCGAACGGAGAGTCAGAAGCAATAGATGAATTCCCTGACTGGCTAAGCGGAAAACCTAAACCTTAAAAACATAATATCTTTTATAAAAACACACACACGGTAACAAAACATTATTAAAGCAAATGAAACACTTTTTTTTAAGCTATAAGGCTATTACCGCTGCCCTTACAATATCCCTGGCAGCTATTACAACATCTTGCTCACAAGATATAGATAACAGCAACGCTTCGCTTAAAGGCAACAAAGCAGAAAGCTCTAAGATAGTAAAGCTAAGCTTTGGTCCCAGCACACGAGGCACTATGTACGACGAAATATCACAAATGGCAGACAATGCTACCTTTGGCGTATATGGCTATGCACGTAAAGACGGCAGCCCTATAAGCACAGACCCTAACTTTATTAACAACGGCAGCGCAGAGAAGAAAGACGGTATAGTGCGTGTAGGCGGCAAAGTGGCTACATATAAGGACAACATGCCTAAGGTAAAGATAGCTGCCGTATATCCTAAGCTCGAGGGCAACGCCTTTACAAGGACAGGCGAAAACACATACACCCTTACCTACGCCTTACAAAAGGACATGTCTACACAACAAGACTTGCTAATAGGTGAGGCTCCTGAGTTTACCATAACAAGTGAGAACAGCAAAAACGACGTGATAGATGGTAAACAGACTGTAAACATGCATCATGCCCTTACAGCTATCAACTTTGCCATTGGCGACCGCGTACCTACTGGTTATACCATTGAGGGCATTCGCCTAACAAATCTATATACCAAAGGTACCTGCAAGGTAGACTTATCGCAGACCACTGACGCAGAGCGTTTCACATGGGAAGACCTTAGCGAGAAAAAAGATGTGTATATTATAACAAACCACATCACCACCACACAGAGAAACAGAACCCAGTTTACCGGGCTAAAAACAGACAACAAGTACGACAACCTTACCATCTTCATGATACCACAACCGATAAGCAAAGACGCCATAGCAGAGGTGATACTAAAGAAAGATGGAAAAGAATATGTGAGCGTAAGAGATGAAAAAGGTCAAAAAGTAACACCCGAAAATGATACAAGGGTAAAAATTAAACGTATAACCATTCCTCTTAAAAGAAAAGATGGCAAACCATATCAAGCAGGTGAGGTGGAAAAATATTTAGTGAATAGCCTGATAAACAAGACAAACGAAGAAGATGCTAATATACAAATAGAAATAGTAGATCCAAACAACTACGAGAATACTAGCAAAACTATACAACCTAATAAAGAATCTTTTTGCAAAAAAGACGGGGAAAAACAAAATACATATAATTTGTTTATAAATTGCTATCGATACGCAGTTAATACCGATAAAACAAAGAAGCATTTTAATCATGCAATAATAGCTTCTAATACTTTTACTATAAAAAGTATAGAGTATAAGACATATAATAAAAATACAAAAAAAAGCGATTATACACAATTATCAGGAGAAAACGTAAATTGCGTAACGTGGAAGATTACAAAACAACCTAAAGGAGATGACACAATAGGCTCTTTTAGCTTAACTTTTGACCCTTCAAAGTACCCAATGGTTGAAGATAAACCGAAAAAAGGTGTAGAACAAAAACATAAATTCGGCACAAAGGATATGGATAAGTTCAGAATAACTTTAGTAGCAGATGGTTTTGAAGGTAAAAATGAAAAATTAGAAATATTTTGTAAAGATTATCCTAAATAATATCGCAATAACTCTAATAGCTGACATCAGGCAAACAGCTAAGCGGTAAGAAAAGAAAGCGCAACGCCACGTAATGATATACGTAAGGCGTTGCGCTTTATCTTTGCTTATGCGTAGAGCTTTAACATAGAGCAGGCTTAATAAAGCAAGAGCTTTAGAACGGCAAGCCTATAGCAAGGTGTAAGGCTTGCGCATCACGGAAAGAAGAGATGTTATAAAAGCCTGCTTTACCCGTAGGGTAAGGCACATGGAGGCCTACACCCCAGTCGAGCCTAATCATAAAATAGCCTATGTCGTAACGAAGCCCCACGCCTGTGCCTACACCTATCTGTGTAAGCATATTAGGGAAGAGGAGCTGCCCCAAAGGGCGTTCTGCCTCGTTATGCAAGGTCCATACGTTACCCGCGTCAAGGAAGATAGCCCCATAAAGCTCTCTAAAGAGGTGAGGACGATACTCTATGTTAGCCTGCAGCTTTACGTCCCCCGTCTGCTCTACATAAGACGAGGCTACCGACTTAGAGCGGTATCTGCCCGGTCCTATCTCACGCACATTAAAGGCACGTATGCTGTTAGCTCCGCCTATATAAAACTGTTCCGTATAAGGAGCAGCCTCACTGTTGCCATATACCCATATTATGCCTGCATTAAGATGGGCAGCAAGCGAAGAGAGCTTAGACAGCTGCCAGGTCTTAGTAAAGTTAGTTTCCACTTTAAGAAATTGTGCATACGGGTTTTTAAACATCTTTTTATTGCTCTGCTGCCACCTCTTCCCTGCTGCCATATATCCTAAGGAGAGTATGTTAGACGCCTCGCTCACCGTAGTCCACCACTTTATAGGGTTGGCATAGCTGCTACTGCTCATATAAGTGTATTGGAATTGCATCTTAGGTATAAACTGGTCAGCCATAGATATTTTAAGATATGGCAAGTCGTCTGTCATGCTGGTATATGCCTTTGTGGTAGCATTCATATATTCGTAGGTTAAGGTAAGGGGCGAGAAGGTAAACATGCTTTGCTCGGTAGGTTGCCACTGATAGGTAAAATCGGCAGAAGCTACATGACGGCGAAAGTATCCGGCACGGTTAATTACGGCAAAAGACGCCTTTACCGTAGTAGATGGTGTGGAAAAGAAAGCCCTCTTACCTCTTTTCTTAGCAAAGGTTATAAATGTAGGGGTTAAGATGCGTGGATATTGTATGCTTGTTTCCAAGCCATACTCATAGTTGTCTAAGCTAAAAGTGGCATTGCTGTTACTCCGAGCCGTCGACCACGCATAAGAGCCATGCACATTTACGTTAAGCAGTTCGCCTGCTCTAAAGGCATTGCGCTTGGTAAGTCCCACTACAAGCTCTGGCCCGTAACGCTGATTTGTCTTACCCTTTCCGTATGCTTCCACAAAAAAGCTATAGGGCTTATCAAACACAGCGTCTACGTTTAGGTTAAGCACCTTGCAGGTATCTGTAGCGTCTTTTGGCGAAAAGGTAAAGGCAGCCGTCTGAAAGATACCCGTAGAGCTTAGCTTTTGCCTGTAACGCTGCATCTTCTCATAGTTGTATATTTCGTTTTTCATATCCTCCACCTCGCTACATAGCAAGCGTGGGTGTAGCTGTGGACGCTTACCGTTATAGTTTATAGTAAGGCTCCCGTAGTGCTTATGCTTAGCTAAGGGCTCTTGATAGTCGTGGCGCAGATTTATGGTAACATCTCCTATATGCCACTGTCGTAAGGCTTTGCTGCTCACAGAGTCGGCTAACTGAAGACGAATGTTAGCTCTGCCGCTCACCTCGGCGGTGTCGGCAAGGTAGCTTGCGTTGTTGTTTTGGTAATAGTAGTAACCATTGTCTTTAAAGAGCAGTGTGATGCGTTGTCGCTCTTTTTCTAAAGCAGCAACATCGAAAGGAGAGCCTTTTTTTATTTCAGACTGCTGACGGCTTGCCGCTATGAGCTTGCTCATCTGAGCAGGGAAGTTAGTATAGCTTATGCTATCTATAGTCCACAAGCGTCCCATGCTAACGTTATATCTTAGCTTTACCTTCTTCTTATTGCTTTGCTGTATAGCATCATAGGTTATCTTACCATCAAAATATCCTCTTTTGTTAAGCAGATTCTCTCCCACTTTCACCCTAAGCTCTGGTGTTACGGTGCTTAATGTTACCGGTGTAGAACCAAAAGTCTTTGTTATCCAGCGGCTAAAGCGTGTGGTGTCGTTAGCAAAGGCGTTCCATATCCATAGCCCTATAGGGAAAGGCGAGCGTATAGATGGGCTTCCAAGCAGAGAGCCGTTAGGCTTAGAGGCAAGGACAAGGTCAAGCTCTTCTTGTACATTATAGAAATGGCTGTTCTTGGTGTAGTTATCATATTGTGTTTTCAGCATTCCTGTGTATAGCTGCTGGTCGTCGCGAAGCCCTGACGTGGTGCTACAAGCCGAGAGCATTAACACGGTAATGATAAGGAGAGGATACTGCTTTTTTAGCTTTTTTATATTCATACGTTTCATTAGCAATATGTGAAAAGAGTAGTTTTAAAATTTTAAAGGAGGATATTTTATAATATCAGGTATGGTATCTGCTATAACAGGCTTTGGCAAGGAGCCGGTATCTTTCCTTAGTCTTAATATGTCCCAAAACCTGCTGATCTTACGTCTCCAAAGAAAACCTATACCATATTCGCTCAGATTACCTTCCAGCCAGTCGTATGCTTCACGTTCGTAATAGAGCTTAAGATATTTTGTTTCGTTCCTGTTAAGGCGATATTCTATGGAGAAATTGTCAAAGTAAGCTCCGTTTTCGCGTGCTAAGGCAGAGCCTGTAGACACACGTCCGCCTAATATTATTTTAAGTCTGTTGTTCCATAGCCGTTTAGAAAACTTAAAAGTATAATCGGTATGTAAAGCCCCGTTTACATCGGCAGCCGTTTCTAAGTTAGCCGAAAGGTCTAACCCCATAGAGTTTAAAGCTCGCCCGGTGATAGAGTTTACTTGCGTTTGTAGGAAACTTGCCAAAGCTCCACTCATGGCATTGTTAGCATTAGAGATATTATCTCCATCGAAATATAATCCTGAGGCTAACATAGTAACAGCCAGCTTAGAGCGTTCCTCCACCGATTTTGTCTTCAGCGAGTTAGTCATCTCCTGGTCCTCTGGTGCTTCTATGATAAACTCTATGCTTGGTTTGGGAAATTGCTTGGTAAGTTTCACCCCACAAAGAAAGTCTACTAACCTGCCGCTTCCTGTCCCCGTAGACACATTAGCACGTACGTTTTCGGTAGCCTCTATGTTTAGCGTAGGCAGCATAGGGTCGCCTGTAAAGTTTACATAGCTTCCTTGCCTTATGTAAAAGGTGCGCAGAGGTATTACGTCCATAGTATATTTCATCTTACCACTGTTTAGTGTATATCGTCCACGTAGCTGCACGCCATTAACGGGGTCGTAGCTAAGGTTGAGGTTTCCCCCTCCTATCATGTCTATGTAGTTAGTATGTTCGGGGTTAAGGATAGTTTTTATACGTGCTTGCTCGTCTATGTTCATGTGTAAGTCCATAGAGAATCCTTTGAGATCGCCGCGTGGTATCACCTTAGTGGTAGTATCTTTAAAGTTAGCGAACTTCACCAAGTCTTGCAGCTTTGTATCGCTCATTAGGCTTTGATCTTTAACAATATAGTTCATATCGGTGCTACCAAGCACGTTAAGTATGCCAGATAGGTGAAGATTGCTTACCTCTCCCCTCACACTTCCCATAAAATCTACTATAGCTTTACCATAGGCTTCTGAGCGTGGGTTCTCCTTAGCATTGATAAGCTGGAAGTTTTGAGCACGAAGAGCCACATTAAGCATCATATTGTTAGTGTTTGAGATGTCTAATGTGCCGTTAAGCGTTAAGGGATTGTTATTGTTGTCATACACCTTAAAGTCGGTAAGAGCTATTTTGCTATCCTCTATAACCAAAGGTTTCTCACCAAAGCGCATCTTTATACCATAGGGATCGCTCCTTAGATAAGCCCCATGAGCATATACCTTACCTGTTATGTCAAGACTGCTTAGCTTGCCTTGCACGGTAAGAGAGCCGTCGCCTTCACCATATAAACCCACTATCTTTTCAGGTATAAAACCATTAACATAGCTTAAGGGGAACTTGTTCATACTTAAAACAGCGTTAAGGCAGCCCTCGCCTGCGCTGTCGTAAGTACCATTAAGCGTACCCACTTCTACATCGTCCTTACTTATTATAGCGTCTATGTAATGGCTTTTATCCCCTTTTGGCATATATACCATTTGTAAGCCTACGTTGCCTATAGGACTGTTTTCATAAACAAAGTTTTTTATGCCCATATCGCTCGACACGCTTACCTGTGTAGGTGTTTGTATAATGTGGTAATCGCCGTCTAACTCTCCTGAAAGGTTTGGCATGAAAGGTATTAACCTAAAGAGATAGCCTAACTCAAACTTATGCACAGAGAGTGTGAGGTTTTGCAGCGAGGCTTCATCATCGTCGTCGGTGCGTACCTTAAGACCAGTGCCGTCTTTAGCCACAAAATCGAGGTTAGCAGATACGCGCTTATCTCGTCCTATATAGATATAGTTTAAAGGGTTTACATTAAAGGTTTTATATCCCACTATAGCTTGTTTTGATATGATGTTAAAACGCAAACCATTCTCTGCCATAGCAAGCTGCAACCCTATATCTATACCTACACGTCCTTTCTCGTCAAGAATGGCAGAGTGGGTCTTTATGCCACCTTCATATAACGCTCCATCAAAGAAAGCTGTGTAAGGATAGTTGTTTTTAGGGCTATTAGCAACCCATGCGTTATATCCTATCTTGCCATCGGTGCTCTTTAGCTCTATGTTAACCTTATCCATTTGCATACTATCGCATACTAAAGAGTCTATTTTTATAACGCCATCTAACCCTCTACTGGGAGAAGACATTAAGCTAACATCAGTATGTGCAAAGCTATAACCTTTGCTTGACAGAAGCTCTCTAAAGAGGTTTGAGCTTCCAGACTTGAGCTGTAAGATGCCACGCGGCAAGAGCTTAAGCAGTGCCTGCTGGTCTATATGCTTATCCTTTATCTGCTTAGCAATAGCCCGAGAGAGGGCATCAGCGTTCTTACCCAGTTGTAACAAGCCCTTATCCATAGTAGTATATAAATGGAAGTCGCCGCCATCTACCTTTGCCGTAAAGCTGTTTTGCTTGCTTGCTATGTCTATTAACACATCGCCTGTGGTATATTGCTTGCTCTTTTCGTCTATAACAACTTTGCCCAATAAGCCCTTAGCTTTAAGCTCATCACCCCCATTCGTAGCAAAGGATATGTTTAGCTCTCCGCTTGCACGTAAAGGCTTATCTACAACGCCCACTTCATAGAGGTCTGCATGAGAAAGATTACCCTCCAAGCTGCCCCCTATATGCTTGCCTTTCATAGATAGGCTCATGTCAAAAGAGCCCTTTAGCAGCGGTATAACGTTTTTATCACGATGTTCTGTAAGAGCAAAATCGCTCACCTTGCCCGTTACGTTATGGCTATTAGCACTACTTTGGGTATAAAGAATATTAGCCCTTGTGCCTATATGGTAAGCCTTCTTGGTTATGTTAAGGCCTTTTAGGTTAGCATCTACGATGTGGCCTTGCAGCTTTGCTTGCATACGCTTTCCCGCTACATCAATCATAGCAAGAAGATTGTCCGTTAAGAGTAATTGTTTGCCTCGCTTGCTTTCGTCAGTAATCTTAAGAGTGTGAAGCGTGCCTTTAAAGAAATGCTTATCCTTCATGTTAGAACTTACATGAGCATCTGTCCACCCCGATAAGACATAACGCTCTTTCATAACTCCTAACGAGTGTAGGTCTATGCGTGTAAGGTGGCCTTTTATATGCCCGTCTATGAGCTTTGAAGACACATTACCTTTGTAAGTAAACCGCCCTCCTATCATCTTGTTAGTACTGTTAATAGCTGCAAAGAGCTTATTGCCGTGCTTACTTATCTTACCACGAAAACCATCTAAGGTATATTTATCATATCTTAGCTGTGCTATGTTCATGGCAACTGTGCTATATGAGCTTCGACTCATCACGTCCGTTCCCCTGCCATAAGCCATCAGAGCACCGGAGAAACGGCTAAGCCCCATTGTAGGCAGAAAATGGTGTAAGGGAAATTGGCGTGCTTTTATGTTTGCTTTATAGCTGTTAGCATGTATGTTATAAGCAAAAAGAGCCTTTACCGTTCCGCCTCCCTGCGAGAGAAACATATTACCGGCATAGTAATTTTTGCCAAGAGTAAGATGCCCGTTAACACCAATATTACGCGGTAGAAGAAGAGTTTTTGCTATACTTTTAGGCATTATATCTCTTATAAAGTAGAGATTAGCTGCATTACCCTTAACACTAAAATTGCTATAAAAGGGCTGTTTACCAACTATGTTGGCTATATTGCCCGAGCCTGAAAAATCAAAGTGTCCTAACATGGCTATTCGCAACTTGCTAAAAGAGATGTGTTGTAAGTTGCCCACCACGGTGCCACTCATTTTTAAAGGAGCAGCAGGCAGACTTTTATATACGCTTCGAGGCATAGCATAAAGGAAAGGCTTAAGATCAGCCTTAGTAACATACCCTTCTAAAGCTGTAGTAAGCCTGCCCGGATTAATAGCATCGAAAGCATTTAGATCCATTGCCAAGCGTCCGTTTAGCATAGAAGTAGGCAGCTTAATATGGAAGTCTGACAGATTTATAGCCTTATTATTATAAGCAAAAGCACCAGAAAGCTCGTTTATATTAAGCCCACTGCCTTCCCTCATATTGGCAGCACGCACTGCAAACTTTAGACATTCCTTAGAAAATATAAAAGAGCTTAGCCCTATGTTTATGTCTTTTATATGTAAGTGGTTAGCATCAAACCCTTTTTGTTTTGCCTTCTTATAAGGCAAAACATACGAAAAAGCTCCACCATTCCAGTCGAACTGACCTATTTTATATATGTCGTCATGTAAAAGGAGCTGTGTTTGTAGAGCCTCAACTTTATCGAACTGTGCCTTTAGCTGCAAAGAGTCGCCGGGAAGGTGCAGCGCAAAACGGGTTTTGTCTATATTTATTTTATCTATCTTAATTTTCCAAAGCGTCTTTTTTTTAGTAGTGTCCTTAGGTATAGTATCGCCCAAGGCTATATCTAACCAGCCGCCTCGTATGTCTGCCCTATTGAGCTTTAACGCCTCGTCCTTAATATCTATATTATGACTTATTAAGTGTAACCTGTCTATATCTCCACGAATGCGAAGGTCGCCTATGAAATTAGCAGTATTAGCTTTTAGCTTTTTAAAGGTAAGCTCATCTACCTCTACCTTGCCATCTATGAGCGGCATAAGCTGTACCTTTGCTATAAGTTGTTGCATATCAGCAATGGTATCTATCTTGTTTTTTATAGATAGGTTAGGCTGAGTCAAGAGAAGGCTATCCAGCTGCAAATCTAACGGGAAGCTAAGCCTTACGTGTTTTAAGCTAACGGTCATGTTAGTAGTTTCAGAAATGTGAGCAGCCACTTTTTTTACAGCCCAATTCTGCACTGGCGGTATATAAAGTAGTAATAGTAATAACAAGAAAGTAATAACAGGCGTCAGCACAATGGCTATCATAACCTTTAGTCCTTTTTTCATAAGCGTTTACAAGGATTTTCTAAATATAAAACAAATATAAATATTTTTTTATCTGTTTCAAAAAAAAAGCACATTTATTGATAACTTTTCCTTAAAAAAAAGCCATTACCTTTTTATATATAAGGCAATGGCTATGAGGAGAGATAACTAAATTTCTTGTAAATCTACAAACTTGCCTCGTTCTTTTCTCTCTTTAATGAGGCGTTGTAACTTTTCCTTACGCTTAGGAGCTATCCATTTACGTGCAAAGATGTTAGGTATAGCCACTCCAAGAGCTATACATATAAGCACCAAAGTGCCGTTAATGGCATTATGCATAGCTACTGTAACTTCTCCTACCACACCCTGCATCTCAAAAAAGCCATAAAGAGCACGATACATTAACACACCCGGGATAATAGGTATCACAGCAGGAATGGTAATACACTGATGAGGGGTATGAAACCAATGAACAGCCTTAATATTTATAATAGATATTAGAGCCGAGCCACACAGCGACCCAAAAACAAGCCCCATACCTAAACCTACATTATTAGTACTTGGACCTAAGTTGATAAAATTTCGTGAGCATACACAGATAATACCACCTACAGCTATCCATGGCATTAAGCGATAAGGAATATTATATATAGTAGCAAACCCCATTGCTGAGATAGCAGCAGCAGCAGCATATTCGTAAAAGTTATGATGAGGCACTAAAGAGAGATCTTTTACAAAATTGTCTATACTACCACACTTAATAGCAAGCACAATACCAAAGGCTAAAGCTGTTATCATAAGCGCAGTGTTTGCAGCACGTATCAAGCCGTTTTCTAAATAGTTGTCGAGCATATCATTAACAGCATTAATAAGTGGCACACCCGGCACTATCCATAAGCTACAAGCTAAGAGCGGCCTAAAAGGCGTTGAAGATAACAGTATATGTGCCACACCAGAGGGTAAAGCATCTTGCACTATAGGCATAGAGAGGTAAGACGACAACCATGCAACAATGGTTGAGACAAAAGCTCCTACAGCAAAGTTAGCATACACATTAGACCCTATACTATTAAGATACATACGAAAACGATTACCTAAAATAGCAGCTATAGAAGCATAAAAGAAGCCCGTCCAGTCGGCACCAAACTGAATGCTAAAGCCACCACAGGCAAAACCTGCACAGATAGCTATCACCCATTCGGAATAATAATGCCTGCCATGGGCTATCTTTTCCAGCTCATCGGCATACTGATCTATACTATAATCGTACTGAATAGCTTTCCATGTAAGCTTTGAAATGTCTTGGATAATAAGCATATTTATAACATGCTTATTACATCGCTGCATTTTAGAAAAGCTATGCCCCTCATCACTTATATTTACCTGAAGCATATCATAATTGACGTAAATATGAGTGTTCTCTTTTGGTAATCCTAAGAAAGCCGCAGCACGTTCCATATTACGCTTAACCCGACTTGTGTCGGCTGCACTCTCCATTAATAGTTGTCCTGTTCGCAATAAAAGATCTATCTTCTTGCGCAATGTGCTAACCTGAATAGCAGATGTAGTATTATCCATTAAAACTAAAAATAATTGTGGAATTTGCCTGCAAAGGTATAAAAAATAATTGGGATATGAGCCATTGTTATTTACTTATCATGCCCATATCCCATAGTATTTCATATATGCAAATAAAGTTTTTATACTAATTATACTAAAGCGAAACAATATTATCTTTTTTTATATACTTGCCTTTTTAATCTTCCATAAGCTTGCGATAACGCCCTTTTTTTATCTCCTCATTACCTAAACGTCGAGCTTTATTTATCTCATATTCAGAGTAATCACCTTCAAAGAACACCACTTCGCCGTTACCCTCAAAAGACAAAATATGCGTACAGATACGATCTAAAAACCAACGGTCGTGACTAATGACAACCGCACAACCTGCAAAGTTTTCTAATCCTTCTTCTAACGCACGTAATGTGTTTACATCAATATCGTTAGTAGGCTCATCTAAAAGCAAAACGTTTCCTTCTTGTTTTAAAGCAAGGGCAAGCTGTAAACGATTACGCTCTCCTCCAGAAAGTACCCCACAAAGCTTACTTTGGTCAGTGCCTGAAAAATTAAAACGTGAGAGATAAGCACGCGAATTAATATCCCTGCCTCCCATACGGAAGGTTTCGTTACCTTGTGCTACTACATCATAAACACTCTTATTAGGATCAATATCCTTATGTTGCTGATCTACATAAGATATTTTAACCGTTTCGCCCACTTCAAAGGTTCCACTATCTGCCTGCTCTAAACCCATGATAAGACGGAAAAGGGTTGTCTTCCCTGCCCCATTAGGCCCTATAACCCCTACTATACCGTTAGGAGGCAAACTAAAATTAAGATCCTTAAAGAGCACCTTATCATCGAAGGCTTTTTGTACATGTTGAGCCTCAATAACCTTATTACCCAAACGAGGACCATTAGGTATATATATTTCTAATTTCTCTTCTCGCTCTTTCTGTTCCTGATTAAGCATCTGATCGTACGATTTAAGACGAGCCTTACCTTTTGCTTGTCGGGCTTTTGGAGCCATACGCACCCATTCTAACTCACGCTCTAACGTCTTACGACGCTTAGAAGCACTCTTTTCTTCTTGAGCCATACGTTGAGTTTTCTGCTTAAGCCATGACGAATAGTTACCCTTCCAAGGAATGCCCTCGCCACGGTCGAGCTCTAATATCCACTGGCTCACATCATCAAGGAAATAACGATCGTGAGTAACAGCAATAACAGTTCCCTCATACTGCTGAAGATGTTGTTCTAACCAGTCTATACTTTCGGCATCTAAATGGTTAGTAGGCTCATCGAGTAACAAAACATCTGGCTTTTGAAGAAGCAAGCGGCATAATGCTACACGACGACGTTCACCCCCTGAAAGGTTACTAACCGACTTATCTCCCATAGGACAACGTAAAGCGTCCATAGCACGCTCAAGTTTAGAATCTATATTCCAAGCATCAGTAGCATCAATAACGTCTTGCACCTCTGCTTGCCGCTGCATCAGTTTGTCCATCTTTTCAGGATCGCTATAATATTCCTCTAAGGCAAACTTCTCATTTATTTCATCATATTCCTTTAAAGCATCATATATATGCTGTACACCTTCCATGACATTTTCCTTAACAGTCTTTCCCTCATCAAGAGGTGGATCTTGCTCTAAATAGCCTACGCTATAACCCTGACTCCACACTACATCTCCAAGTGTGGGCTGTTCTATGCCTGCAATAATCTTCATAAGGGTAGATTTTCCTGCCCCATTTAAGCCAATAATACCTATTTTAGCACCATAAAAAAAAGAAAGATATATATTCTTTAATATTTGTTTTTGGTTTTGTGGTATAATCTTAGATACTCCCACCATTGAGAAGATAATCTTCTTGTCGTCTACTGTAGCCATGTTTTGTTTTTATTTTATAAGTTTTATATTTACACAAAAGTTTTTTATTAAAAGCAGAACAAGGTAAAAGCAACATCATCTCTTCCTTTCTTCACGCTCTAAACAAAGTACTTATAAACACCTTTGGCATATAAAAAAATAATAAGAGGGCAAGCAAAATAATAATCTTTGCTCACTCTCTCATATCTAATATATTATAAGGTGAATATACTTTTTATTATCTTATTCTGTCAGCAGCTCTTACTAATGCCTCATCGGCTAATATAGCCTTACGAGCCATAAATAGCAATATAAGAGATATTAAAGGCAGACAAGCCGCAAACTTTACATTAAAGCTGCCTAAAGCTGTTAACATCTGGCTAAATACCCCATAAACAATATACCAACCCAACATCAACAACATAGAGAAAACACACAAACGGCTCTGACGCTTGCGGTTACGAAAATCGAATATTGCAAAAAGATTTATAGGGCAGCTTATTACTAAAAGCCCAAATAAAGCCCATACGCTATACTCTTTATCACCGTTAGAATGTTGTATCCATAGGTTATACACCTCTTGGTTAGCTGCCATCGCCTTAGCCTCTATATGCGCAATAGGCATAGCCATACATGCAAGTATAGCAATGATAGCTAACAATAAGAAAATAGTTTGCTTTCGCTGAATCATGATTTAATCTTCGTATTCTCCTTTTACATCTTTAGAAGGATCGCGCCAATAAATGCTATTATTAAGAAACTCTTCCGTTGCAAGCAAAGTAGGCTTTGGAAGCTTCTCATAATAACGGCTAATCTCTATCTGCTCACGATTCTCAAAAACTTCTTCTAAAGAATCATTATATGAAGCAAATTCAGCTAATTTCTTGTTTAAATCTTGCTTTATCTCTACTGATATCTGATTAGCACGCTTTGCAATAATAGCGACACTTTCGTAGATATTGTCGGTATCTTTCCAAAGCTCTTGTACATCTCTTGTTACCGTGTTTGACGGTGCTTTTGACTTCCTGTAATCCATTCTTGTAAATATAATATTTTATAATCGCTTTAATCTTTTGTAACCTGCTTACATTTTTTTATATATTCTTCCGCAGTATGACGCTCCTTAGAGTCGGGAAACTGATTGATAAATCCATAACACTCATCTTCTGCATCTTGAAAACGTTGTAGCTTTTTAGCATCTACACTCATATGCGCCAGCTCAAACTTGCTCTTCATTATTAATATGGCAAACTCCTCACGCAGATTACTATAAGGATAATCATTTATAGCGTTTTGAGCCGTTATAACACAAGCCTCATAATTATTGCCTCCACTTGTACAATTACCAAAGTAAGAACCAAGATTATAATAAAGCTTTGCATTCAAATATTCTTTTTTTACTAATTTGTCTTGAAGCTCAAACATTCGCTCTTGCGCCTTTTCTTTCATCTTACCATCTGGGAAAAGATCTAAATAGTCCTGAAAAGCCTGTATTGCCGCAATGGTAGGTGTCTGATCTAACCTCGGCTCTGGAGCATTTTCATACAAACATTGCCCAATGTTAAACTGTGCCATCTCTGCATATATCCCCTTAGGATAGCTCTGATAATATTTTTTAAATATTTCTGAAGCTGCATCATAGTCCTTCATGCCATATTCTGCCTTTGCTAACATATATAAGCTTTCCTGACCATTCTCTGTACCTTTTAGCGTAACTACCAAATCTTGCAAAAGAGGAATAACACTTGCAAACTTACCTTTAACAAATAACTCTTTAGCAAACTCGTACTTATATTCTGGGTCTGCACTCTTATATACTACATTATATTCGTGGGCACAGCTGCAAAAAATAAGTGCCACACAAAATGATAAAATAATGCTTTTCTTCATATTTACAATTTGTGATGCAAAGATAAGTATTATTCTGCTAATATGCAAGAAGTTAGATTTGCTTTTTATATATATTACACCTTTATTATATTGTTTTTCTTGCACATTATTCCATTTTTATTGTGGATAGATAAGATTTTCCTGGCTTATGTTATCTAACACTTCTGTTAAAAACTTCTTAGCCTCCCACCTTGCTATGGGCAGATTATTCATTAAATAGTTGCCACAATCGCGTGGTGTAGCACCGGGTATTTCTCCCTCAAAATTGGCAATAAAAGTAAATGTACGACGCATTAGGTCGACAATATCAGCCGAATCAAGGTCGCCTTTAAGGATAAGATAGTTGCCAGTCAAACAACCCATAGGCCCCCAATATATTACCCTATCCTTCCACTTTTCATCATTACGCAAAAAAGTAGCTGCAAGATGTTCTATCGTGTGTATAGACTCTACATGCAATGTAGGCTCACGATTAGGCTCTTTCATACGAATATCAAAAGTAGTGATAACCTCACTACCTATATAATCCTTCCTGCTAACGTAAATGCCACGCTTTAGAGCAAGATGATTTATAGTAAAAGAAGATATTTTATCCATTTTCTTATTTTTACTTTAAAGAATGTTCAAGAAATGTTTTGTTACCTCAAAGCTACCTTCTGCTATCTTTTCCCAAAAGTTGAAATACTGAGAAGCGTTCGTATCTTTCAAAGGAATATCGCTTATAACACGAAACGAAACAAAGGGTATACCATATATATAACACACCTGAGCAATAGAACAGCTTTCCATGTCTACAGCTTTTGCGTCAGGAAAATGATTAATTATGCTTTGCATTTTATCTTTCGTGTTTACAAACCATTCGCCACTCACTGTAAGCCCTGCCTTTATAGTAGGTATTTTGCCCTTAATATCATTTAATGCTAAAGCCTTGTCAATATACTCCTGACTCGTTTTAAAACGGGCAGGCATTCCCATTATCTGTCCAAAGAGCTGCTCATCACCACAATAAGCATCATGGTAAACACACTCTTTTGCAACTACCACTTGTGCAACCTCTAAAGAGACATCAACCCCACCAGCACAGCCACTTGAGATAATCAAATCTGGGTGATAATTATTTATCATTTCTACTGTGCCTACAGCAGAATTAACCTTTCCTATTCCACATTGCTGTAAAATGATTTTTTTATCATTAAGAGCTCCTATTATAAAGTCTTTATTATTAAAACGCTCCGTTTGAATGCTACTGAGAATGGCTTTGAGCTGTGTCAGCTCTTTATCCATAGCAACAATAATTCCTATTTTCATAATGCAAAGATACGAAAAAGATGATAGTTACACATGGTAACATACTATATTTTTGTATCTTTGCAATGTTTTAGAATAGTTAGAACACTACTTAAAGGATAGAATCTATAAATAAAAACATATGAATACTTGGAAGAAATTTTTACCCGATCTTATTATCGTAGTAGCTTTTGCGGTTATTTCATTTGCTTATTTCATTATTCCTGTAACACAAGGAAAAATATTATACAGACACGACGCTTCAGCTGGTATGGGCGCAGTGCAAGAGTTAGGAAAGTATAAAGAAGCTACAGGTGAAACGACACGTTGGACAAACTCTATCTTCAGTGGTATGCCAACCTATCAAATATCACCGTCCTACCATTCTACAGATGGGCTTGCTGTGGTAATGAATGCTTACCACTTATGGCTACCTGATAACGTATGGTTTCTTTTTGCTTATATGTTAGGCTTTTATATCCTTTTAAGAGCTTTCAATTTACGTAAATCTTTAGCCGCTTTAGGTAGTATTATTTGGGCATTCTCTTCTTACTTCTTAATAATAATAGCAGCTGGACATCTTTGGAAAGTAATGGCTTTAGCTTACCTTCCGCCTATGATAGCAGGTATTGTTTTAACCTATCGTGGGAAATATCTTTTAGGATTTGTTATAACAGCTATATTTACAGCATTTGAGATTAAGGCTAACCATATTCAGATGACTTACTATTACCTGTTTATTGTCTTCTTTATGGTAATGGCTTATCTTTATAAAGCTATAAAAGATAAACAGATTATGACATTCGTAAAGTCGTCTATAGTTTGTCTTATAGCTGCCGGAGTTGGGATAGCTATTAACATTTCAAGTCTTTTTCATACATGGCAATACCAAAAAGAGAGCACACGTGGTAAAAACGAGCTTGTAAATAAAGCCTCTAATAATCAAGCCAGTTCCGGGTTAGATCGCGAATATATCACACATTGGAGCTATGGCATAGATGAGACAATGACTCTTCTTATCCCTAACGCTAAAGGTGGAGCCTCCGTACCTTTATCGCAAAACAAAACTGCCATGTCTAAAGCCGACCCTACTATACAAAGTTCTATCCCAGTATTATACGATTCTTTTCCACAATATTTTGGGACACAACCCGGCACAAGTGGCCCAGTATATGTAGGTGCGTTTGTTATGCTACTTTTTATAATGGGTCTATTTATAGTACGCACACCTCTTAAATGGGCATTATTAGCAGCAACAATACTCTCTATACTTTTATCATGGGGTAAAAACTATATGTGGCTTACCGATTTGTTTATAGACTATTTCCCTATGTATGCTAAATTTCGTACAGTGTCAAGCATTCTTGTTATAGCAGAATTTACAATCCCTCTACTTGCTATTTTCACCCTAAAAGAAATTATCGATAAACCAGATGTCTTAGTTAGTAAAGCTCGTTTTATCTATATTAGTATAGCTCTTACACTTGGAGTTTCTGTTATAATTGGTATTTTCCCAGACCTAATGGGGCCTTTTGTTAGCTTACAAGAAAGGAATATGCTAAGTTCTATACAAGGTATGGATAATAACTCTTTACAATCTATTTTATCGAATATAGCTACAATGCGATCAGCTTTAGTAAGCGCAGACGCTTGGCGTTCGGTAATAATAATAATAATAGGCTTAGCTTTAATATATGCTTTTAGATGGGGCAAACTAAAAGCCAGTGTTATGATATATGCTATCACTGTATTATGTTTTATAGACATGTGGCAGGTAGACAAACGTTATCTTAATGATGATATGTTTGTCCCTAAAAGTGAGCGTGATGCACCGCAACAAAAAACAGCCACCGATGACGCTATTTTACGCAATTCTGGTAAGGACGACCGTGTTCTTAATTTTGCTTCAAACACATTTAACGAAAATGAAACCTCTTTCTTTCATAAGAGTATAGGTGGCTATAATGCAGCTAAGCTACGCCGCTACCAAGATATTATAGATGGATACATAATGCCAGAAATGCAACATACTATGAAAGAGGTGATAAGGTATAGAGGCAATATGCAAAAAGTAGATGGTAAAAGACTATTCCCCGTGCTAAACATGCTTAACGCAAAGTTTTTTATATTTCCATTACAAGGAGGGCAGACCATGCCTATAAATAATCCATACGCTATGGGTAATGGCTGGTTTGTCAATGACATAATATTCGCTGATAATGCTAATAAAGAATATGACCTTCTTGGGAAGATAGATCTTCGACACCAAGCAGTTGCAGATGTTAAGTTTAAAAACATACTAAAAACAGCTGCAACAAAAGATAATATTACAGCAGACCAAGGTAAAGTCCGTTTAGATAAATATGCACCTAATCATTTAGAGTACTCTGTTTATTCAAAACATGGTGGCATTGTAGTTTTATCAGAGATATATTATCCAGGTTGGAAAGCCACTATTGATGGTAGCGAAGTGGAAATTGGGCGTGCTAACTATATTCTACGTGCCATTAAAGTACCTTCTGGAAAACATAAGATAGTATTCGATTTTCACCCTAAGAGCATTGCTATTACCGAAACTATTGCTTATATTGCTATTGCTATCCTCTTATTAGCGTTAATATTTATTGGTTATGTAGAATGGAAGAATAAAAAGAAGCAAATGTAATTTTTTTAGATAAAGATATGTATTTGGAATATTTTTAATATTAAAAGTTATATGGAATTTCGCACAATAGTTACCTTACCCTCTCCCCCTTTTAAGTTTGAGCCTTTAGAAAATATTCTCTTTGTAGGTTCTTGCTTTGCTACTAACATAGGTAAACGCTTCGAACAGGAAAAGTTTCATACAATAATCAATCCTTTTGGAGTTATGTATAATCCTGTATCGATACTTCACACAGTGGAAAGAATAAATAAAAGTTTCGACAAAGTAGTGATAACTCTTGGTACTAACCATGTATATCGCGAAAAAGCTACTGGCAAGATTGTAGACAATTGTGCCAAACGCCCTCAAAGCCTTTTCACCGAAGAAGAATTATCTATAGAGGAATGTTTTACTACCCTCGTTGCTATTTACAAAAAACTATTAGAAACTAATATAAACATAAAGGTGATTATTACTGTTAGTCCTATACGCTATGCTAAATATGGTTATCACAAAAGTCAGCTTTCAAAAGCTATACTCCTTTTGGCGGCAGATAAATTTGTACATACCTATCCTAAACAGGTATTCTATTTCCCTGCTTACGAGATAATAAATGATGAGTTACGCGATTATCGCTTTTATACAGCTGACATGTTACACCCCAGTCAGCAAGCTGTGGAATATATATGGGAACGTCTACAACTATCGTGTTTCTCCTCATCACTAAACGATTTCTTAACTGCATGGCATCCCATTAAAGAAGGATTAGCACATCGTCCTTTTGACCCAACATCAAAGGATTATCTGAATTTTATAGAAAAGTTAAAGACAAAAGCAAAAGAATTACAACAGAAATATCCTTCTTTAGAATTAGATTTCTAAAGATATATATAACTTATTCTTAATCCTTTTGTATATAAAAACATAACTCTATACTCCTTTTAATTACAATTTCAGAAAAACATATAACTCTATAATTCCCCTTAATATTATAACCTTTCTATCTTAAAAGTTTTACCATTCGCGTCCTTCTAAATCGCTCTGTGGAGCGTATTCGTTAGGGTTTTTATATTTTTTTGTTGCGTTGTTAGTAGGTTTTACTTTAAAAAGAAGTTCATCATCTCCATCATCTCCATTATCATCTGCTCTATTCTCATGATAAATCCAATTTATTCGTGCAGTATCTTTACCAATAAATCTATTATATCTATATAACTTCTTACATGAAGAAGTTATAAATAATAAAAAAAAGGCAAAGATAAAATATTTACTTTTTTGTAAATTATCCATAAATAGAAATCTTTTAGAGATATGACAATAAGCAAATAGTAAATTGTACAAAAGGTATCTTGTTTGGATATAACTTCATAAGTTTTGTTCTTTTTTGGATAGTATAATATTTTTGTAATGATAAAGTTTTAAGTATATTGTGTTTTCTTTCATGGTATGACTAACCACCCTTTGGTATATTGTCTTACTTTTTCAAACAGAGATGTTTCTTAAATTTCATAGAAACATCTCTGTTTGGTATTTTTAATAGCTTCTCTTGTATGAATTTACATACCTAATGCTTTCTTAGCATTTTCATTATTAGGATTTACTTTTAACACTTTGTTATAGTAATCCTTAGCAACCTCAGCGTTACCTTTCTTAGAATTATAATAACCTAAACCATAATAAACATTCTCAAGATAACTCTTTTGGTCGGCATTAAGACTTGGTTTAGCCTCTTCAAAAGCAGCTACTTTCTGATAAATCTCTGCTACTTTATCAGGGTCATTTAAAATATTAGCAATATTAGCTTGATTTAACCAAATCCAATCAGATATAGAAGGGAATTTGGTAAGCATATCTTCATATACTGCCATAGCCTTAGTAAGTGTAGCCTTTTTCTCTTCACCTGTCAACTTCTCGGCCTTTTGTACATAAGTACCTGCAAGAGATGAGAAATCTGAAGAGTTCGCATTTGGATTTTTTTGTAAATATTCCTGTTGTGCTTCTAAAGCTTTATCTTCATCACCTTGTAATACATATATATCTGCAAGAGCCTTAATAGTAGCAATACTATTAGGAGCTAACTCTTTAGCTTTTTCTATAGCTTGGAAAGCTTGGTCAAACTGCTTATTACCTGCTAATGCTTTAGCATATACAAGATAGTCGTTAGCCACCTTTTTACTCTTACCTGCAAAAAGCGTATTAGCATAGCTTAAAGCTTCTGCATATAGAGCTTTACTTGTAGAAGCCATCATACCTACACGACTAAGATATTCACTATTTGGATATTTCTGCAAACCTGTCCTTACTACATCAAGGGCTTTATCATAGTTTTGATCTACAAAAGCAGCAAAACCGTAGTTATAGAAATTGCTCTCTGTAAGATTAGCACGATTAGCCTTATCATACCATTTTAATGCTTCTTCATATTTGCCATCGCCAATAAACAAGTCGGCAGCAGTAGCCTCTACCGGATAATTAGGCTCCACCTTACGAAGCTCTTCTAATTTTTCTATCGCTGTGTTAGCGTTTACATGACGATATACTTTCGCATAACGCTCATAAGCTGCAACATTATGAGGATCAAGGCTAATAGCTGCCTGATACTGTGATGCAGCATCTCCGGCATTACCTATAGAATCCTTTAAGGCTGCAATATCACCTAGCAAGACATAAGCTAAACTACCATTAAACCTCTTGTTCGTAGTAATGTTATTAGCAATAGCTGTTGCAGCATCATAATTACGCTGCGCAAGATAAACATTACCAAGAGCTACAAGAGCCTTCTCATCTTTCTTGAATGTCTTTTGGTAGACTTTTACAAGGTTTTTTACTACTTTAGGATCGTTTGGAACAGCTTCCAAAGCTGATACAATAGGCTTTAAAGCTGCTTTATAATCAGCCTCCTGAGCCATCAAAGGAGTTGACATTCCCAACATCAATGCTCCTACTAATACATATTTAATTTTCTTCATAACTTCAAACCTTTCTTTTATTTATAGCTTCCTTATACTATAATTACATTTGTTTTTCCCAAAATAATTATTTCTAATTTTTAACCTCCACCCTACGAATATTTATATTGCCTCGATAAGGTAATAGACCTGCCTTTAATACTATCATCTGACCTATAGGACCTGTAATAAAATTAGCAAACGCCCATGGCAAAGCCTTATGAGGGTCAGCAACTATTGCATATATAGTACGCACAAAAGGATAGCGACCATTTAATAAATAGGCTTGATAAGGCTGCCAACTATTTGAAGGCATAGCTTGGGTAGTTTGAGACACTGCTACAACCCTAACACCTTTCTTAAAAGTAGTATTTGTAGTATCACGCCTATCATATAACCAATTTGAGCCTACAACGCCTATAGCATTCGGAGTTTTATTTACATATTCTATAACTGAAGAAGTGTTCTTTGCTGCTACAATATTTTTACTCATGTTCTTTTGACCACCTAAAATAGAGTCCGCTACAAAATGTAACGTAGCAGATGCTTTTGAATCGAACACTATCTCAATATTTTTTTGTAAATTTTGCTTGCTAACCTGCCGCCACTGAGTAAATTTACCTCCTAAAATTTGCTTAATTTGGCTAACAGTAAGCAAAGAATCTCTATTAGCTTTATTGACTATAAAAGCTATACCATCATAACCTATTGGAAATACAGAAGGAATAGGCCCTTTGGTTTGTATTAAAGCCTCTTCACCTTTTTCTAACTTATGCGACGTAAAAAAAAGATTTACTTTTTGATCTATTAAAAGCCTCATACCTGTATTGTCATCTGTATAAATAGGCAATAAATGAGTTTTAGGGAAGCGATATTGATATGTCTGAAGCTCCTCTTCTATAATAGGAGCAAAACTTTCGTCTGAAGCAAACTTAATAGTTCCAGAAATGGGAGTATCAGTTCTACCATCTGCTGCTTTCCTCTTACCACATGCAACTAAGACAAAAGTAGTAAGAATAGCTATGCTTAAAAAAACGTTATGCGATGCCCTGTACATATCATTAATATTTTTAGTGTAATAAATCTGTCGTAAAGTTATTAGGTATTATCCGTATTCCAAAATTTATTATAATTAATTTATACTTTTATAGAATTTCTTAATTATCATATCTATATATTCCTCCTTATATAAATTCATCGTAATATACCTTCCTTTTACTTTTTATGACTGCAAAGATATAAAAAAAGACATATTTACACAATAATAATATCGCAAATATATACTTTTTAAGGTTAGAAAAAACTTTTTTTACTATTTTATCCGCATTATACTTATACTTATTACGAATGCTTTTTAAATGTCTACAAAAATGTTTATATTATACGTGTTATTACAAATCAGGGGGAGAATTATTTAAATATTAGTTTAAAAAGTTCCATATTATAATAAAAAGTATTATTTTTGCAGCGTTTATTATTCACAATGTAATATCTGCTATATGACACAACAACTGTCGAAACGTTTAAAAAGATTATCACCTTCTGCCACTTTGGCTATGTCGCAAAAGAGTAGTGAAATGAAAGCTACAGGTATTGACGTTATTAATATGAGTGTGGGAGAACCAGACTTTATGACCCCTAACCACATAAAAGAGGCTGCTAAGAAGGCTATCGATGAGAACTATTCTAAATATTCACCAGTAGCTGGCTTCCAAGAATTACGTAAAGCCATAGTTAATAAACTAAAAATAGAAAATAATCTTAACTACAATACAAATGAAGTGGTAGTAAGCACGGGAGGTAAGCAGGCTGTTTGTAATACCATACTATCTTTAATTGATCATGGAGATGAGGTAATTATACCTGCACCCTATTGGGTAAGTTACCCTCAAATGGTATTATTAGCAGGAGGTAAACCTATATATGTATCGGCTAGCTTTGAGCAAAACTTTAAAATAACTCCTACGCAAATAGAAAAGGCTATTAGCGAAAAAACAAAGTTGATTATACTATGTTCGCCAAGCAATCCAACAGGTAGTGTATACACTGCTGATGAATTAGAAGCATTATCAAAGGTAATTCTTAAATATGAAAATCTCTACGTACTTTCAGATGAAATATACGAACACATTACTTATAAAAACACACATACAAGTATAGCTTCTTTTAAAAACATGAAAGACCGCACTATCATCTGCAATGGTGTTAGTAAAGCTTATGCTATGACAGGGTGGCGCTTAGGTTGGGTGGCTGCTCCTGAATGGATAGCAAAAGGTATTTGCAAGCTACAAAGCCAATATACTTCCGGAGCAAGCAGTGTAAGTCAAATGGCTGCATTAGCCGCTTATGAAAGCAATCAAAGCTGTGTAAAAACATCATGTAGTAAATTTAAAAAGAGAAGAGACCTTATAGTAAATTTAGCAAAAGAAATAGCAGACATCGAAGTAAATGTACCAGAAGGAGCTTTTTACCTCTTCCCAAAATGTTCTAAACTTCTTGGTAAAAAATATAACGACAAACAAATTAATACCGCTACAGATTTAGCAATGTTTCTTTTAGAAGAAGCTCATGTCGCAGTAGTAGGAGGCGATGACTTTGGCGCACCAGATTGTTTTAGAATTAGTTATGCTACAAGTGAAGAGAATATTATAACAGCATTAAAACGAATTAAAAGCGCATTACTAAAATTAAAATAAAAAAAAATTACAATATAAGAATTTTATTAGATTGAAACATATATAAAATATGATTGTTAAAAGTTACTAATTATCGTGATAGTTTGGTATTAATTGTTATCTTTGCGCTGTTAAACATCATAAAAATGTCAATAAAGTCATAGAGTGATAATAAAGCTTTTGAAATCAAATAAATAATAACAAATAAATTCATTAATAACTAAAAAATTAAAAGTTCATTTAATTATGGCAACAACACAAAAAAAAGCAGCCCCAGCTAAGAAGTCTGAGGGTTTCACAGGAGTTAGAGGCGCATTTTGGATAATCGTCGTTTGCGCAGTCGTAGCATTTGTATTGTTTTTCACATGGTTTGCTAATCCTATGCACTTCCAAGATGGTGGAACAAGAGAAACGCCTGCTGACGTTTGGGGTACTATCTATAAAGGTGGTGTTGTGGTACCAGTTATCCACACATTATTGCTCACCGTTCTTGCAATGTCTATAGAGCGTTGGCTTGCTCTTAAAACAGCTTTTGGCAAGGGTGCCCTACCAAAGTTCGTTCAGAACATTAAAGCAGCATTAAACAATAATGATTTAGCAAAAGCTAACCAGCTTTGTGATCAACAAAGAGGTTCTGTTGCAAATGTTGTAAAAGCATCTTTGAATGCTTACAAAAACATGGAAACAGGTGCTAATTCAAGTTTAAAGAAGGCTAACAAAGTGGCTAAAATCCAGCAAGCTCATGAAGAGGCTACTCAGTTAGAAATGCCTACATTAACCATGAATCTACCTATTGTTGCAACACTTGTTACACTTGGTACTCTTACTGGTTTGTTAGGTACTGTAACCGGTATGATTAAGTCGTTCTCTGCTTTGGCTTCTGGTGGCGGTGCAGACTCTGCTGCTCTTTCTGCTGGTATTTCTGAGGCTTTGATCAACACTGCTTTTGGTATTGCTACTTCGTGGTGTGCTGTAGTTTCTTACAACTATTTCTCAAACAAGGTAGACAAGTTGACATACGCTCTTGATGAGGTTGGTTACTCTATTGCTCAGACATACGAAGCAAACCACACAGACGAAGCTTAATTTTTGCTAACCCTTTAAATATTTATCGCTATGGGTAAAGTAAAAATTAAGAAGTCGGACACGTTTATAGACATGACACCTATGTCTGACGTTATGACCCTTCTTCTTACCTTCTTCATGCTTACATCTACATTTGTAAAGAGTGAGCCTGTAAAGGTAAACACCCCAGGGTCTGTGTCAGAAACAAAAGTGCCAGAGAATGGTGTCTTAACAATTATCGTCAGCCCTGAAAAGACGGCTGCAGGTACACCTACGGGGAATGGTCAGGTATTCATGAGCTATGATAACACTAATCAACTGGCTCAAATAGTAGATAACATGACAACATTGACCCCTGCACAGAAAAAAGTCTTTGTAGCAGAATCAACATTCGGTACTCCTTTGGACAAACTCCCAGAATACTTAATGCTACCTGCTGCAAAACGTACAACAGAACTTCCAAAAATGGGTATTCCACTTGATAGTATCAAAGGACAAGACTTTACAGAATTTCAACAATGGGTAAACGCTGCACGCCAAGTTAATCCTAAAGTAAGATTAGCTATAAAGTCGGATGCAGATACTCCTTATGGTACTGTTAAGAAAGTAATGAGCGAACTTCAAGATATGGACGAGAGCCATTACTACATGATTACTCAATTGGATGCTAAAAAGGCCGCACAGGCTAGAGAGGAGGTTAAGTAATATGGCAGAAATGGTTTCTAATAACAACGGAGGCGGGAAGCAAAAGAAAATGACCGTACGTGTCGATTTTACTCCGATGGTGGATATGCTTATGTTGCTTATCACATTCTTCATGCTATGTACATCTTTAAGCAAGCCTTCTACCATGGAGCTAACTATGCCAAGTAATGACAAGAACACTCCAGAGGCTAAAAAGAATGAAGCTAAAGAATCTCACTCTATTACCATTTATATCGCTGATGGTGATAAGATGTTTTACGGTGAAGGTAAGCCAGAGTATGATAATCCATCTTGGTTAAAGCCTGCTGATTGGACTAAAGGCACTACAGGTATCCGCTATGTCCTTCAACACAAGCAAATTGGTGGTGGAGATACTGGGGAGAATGCTTCAATTCCTTATCAAGATCTTAGCATTGCTATGCAAGAACTTGAAAAGAAGAAGCAAGCTAATCCTAAAGCTTATCCTGACAGTGTATATCAGGCAGAGGTAGCTAATATTAAGAGTGGTCAGATAAATGGCACTAAGGTTGGTACATTAACTGTTGTAATTAAACTAACAGATAAGGCTTCATATCATCACTTAGTGGATATCCTCGATGAAATGCAGATTTCATACATTGGAACATTTGTTATTGATAAATTGAATGACCAAGACAAGGCTCTTCTTGTTAAAAAAGGTGTTCAATTATAATCAATATACTAGTAACAATTAAAGAATAGAAAGACAATGGCAAAAATAGATCTATACGATCCTAAATGGGTCGAAATGGTATTCGCCAACAAAAACAAAGAGTATGGAGCTTACAAGCTACGTAAGGGAACATCTCTGCGTAATATTAAGGCGTTAGCTATATTGCTTATTGCTGCATTCCTTGGAGGAGGCTATTTAGCTTACCAAATCAAAAAGCACAATGACGATTTGGCAGCTCAAGCAGCATATGCAGCAAAAATGGAAGCAGCAGCTCTGGAACAAGCTAAAAAGGAACAAGCTGAACGTAAGAAGCAACAACCTAAAGCTGAGCCCAAGAAGATTGAGCCAGAAAAGGTTGTTCCTCAAACTCGTGCAACAGTTAAGTTTACTGCTCCTGTCATCAAAGATGATAAAGATGTTAAGGAAGAAATGCCTCCTATGGTGAAGATGAACAAGGAGACAAAAGCTATTGGTAGTGAATCTAAGGAAGGTGTAAATGATCGTACCGAAGTGGCTGCAAGAAGTACTGTAGCAACTCCAGACCAAATTGTTCCTAAGATAGAAGCACCTAAGGTTGAAGCTAAACAAGAAGCTCCAGCTGAGGATATAGCTACTAAAGTTTTCACCGTAGCAGAACAAATGCCTACTTTTAAAGGTGATGTTAACAGCTGGTTAAGTTCTCATATTACTTATCCTGCAGTGGCTGCAGAAAATGGTGTTCAAGGTAAAGTTATTGTTAAGTTTGTTGTAGGACGTGATGGTAGCGTTAGTCAAGCACAGGTACTTCGCGGTGTAGACCCTGCCCTTGATCGTGAGGCTCTACGAGTTGTGAACAGTATGCCTAAGTGGAATCCTGGCATGAATAATGGTCAGGCTGCCAATGTATGGTTTACTCTTCCTATTACATTCAGATTACAATAATAACTAATTTTCCTTTTTAATTAGTTAAATCTTATTCAGAGAGGAGATATGGTAAAATATAGCCATATCTCCTTTTTTATTTTCCAAACAAACCTTTATCTTTATTATAAACAAACAAGATTATCGGAAAGTACCTTCCATTTTCTCATCAACTACTTTTATGGCTTTAAAATATGGTAAACTTCAGCATTTATGCAAAAGTTACAGCTATTTTTTGTAATTTTGTTCATATTATGACAAAGAAATCATTTATATTATGTACGTTCTTAGTTGTAGGGAGCTTTCTTTTATGTAGCTGCTATAAAAAAAACAAATCAGCTAAAGTATTGACGCTTCCAATAACTAAAGCCGTTATAGACACAACAGCACATCTTTCAGATAATATTACTTGTGAAGTTCATGTAAAGTTTTCTTATTTAAAAGGAGAAAAATATTCTACTACTACCGATTCTTTACTAAGAATGGGGTTGTTACAACCAGATTATCTTTCCATTTTAAACGAGCACATCACTCCAAAACATGCCTTGATAATTTTTGCTAAAAAATATATAAAAGAATATTTTTATATGGCTAAACTTATTCGCCAACATGAAAAACAAAATGCAAAAACAAAAGGTAAACTATCTATAAATGTTACATTATCTTCTGGAGATGGTGACAATATAGTGGCAACATCCAACATATCGATAGATGATGGCAGTGGTATTAAAACAAAATACTGCATTATTCGCAATTTTAATCCTAAAACAGGAAAACTTCTTACACTAAAAGATAGATACGGAAATAAAGAGATGAATAATGTTATCATAGATGCTTTTGGTAAGAAGCTAAACATTGATGATCCTACATTAAAAGATATTCAAGCAAAAGGCTTTTTTGAGAATATAAATATTTATCCTGCAAGCAATTATATTTTTACTGACGATTCCACTATTTTTGTCTATAATCCAGGAGAAATTAATAGTAAGGGGATACGAATAGCTATTAAAAAATAAATTACTATTATGCAAATAGACATTATAAAAAAATATTTTAAGAATCTCAGTGATAAACAAATAAAACAGTTTAGTTTGCTGTACGATCTGTATCAAGATTGGAATGCTAAAATAAATATTATTTCTCGTAAAGATATAGATAACTTATATGAACATCATGTGTTACACTCTATGGCTATAGCAAAGCTGATACATTTTAAGGCTGGCACCACTATTCTCGACTTTGGCACTGGTGGAGGTTTCCCCGGAATACCTTTAGCTATTTTGTTCCCTGAGGTAAGTTTTAAAATGATAGATGGTACTGGTAAGAAGATTAAAGTAGCCACAGAGATAGGTAAAGATATAGAACTAAGAAATATCCTTCCTATGCACATGCGCGGAGAAGAAGAAAAAGATAAGTTTGATTTTATCGTATCTCGAGCAGTAATGCCATTACCTAATTTGATAAAAATAGTAAGGAAAAATATTTCCAAAGAGCAGCACAACGCTTTACCCAATGGTGTTATAGTACTAAAAGGAGGAAATCTTAAAGAAGAAACTAAATCATTTAAAAAAATTATAGAACAGATAGAGCTTACTCAATGGTTTGAAGAAGAATGGTTTAAGGACAAATATATTCTATATTTACCTTGTTAAATTTTATTTTAAAAAGTTCTATATAAATTATACTTTATTTTGGGAGATATGTTATGATCAAAGTAGAATGTTTTTCATGTAATATGTTAGCAGAGAATTGTTTTGTTGTAAGCGATGAAACTAAAGAATGTGTTATTATTGATTGTGGTGCTTATCGTAGCGAAGAGCGAAATAAGATTATAAAATATATACAAGAAGAAAAATTAAAACCTGTTCATCTGCTTTCTACGCATGGACATCTTGACCACCATTTAGGTGATAACACAATATTTGAAACATACGGACTCAAGCCAGAAGCACATGAAGGGGATCGCACTTGGATGGAAAATCCTCAAAATGCTGCTTCAACAATCTTTGGTATAACATTGAATTACGATTTGCCCGAAACCAATTATTGTATAAAAAATAATACCATCATCAAGTTTGGGACACATTCTTTAAAAACTATAGCTACTCCTGGCCACTCCAATGGCTCAGTATGTTACTATTGCGAAAAAGAACACTTACTTTTTACTGGAGATACTTTATTCAAAAGGAGTATAGGAAGAACAGATTTTCCTGGAGGCAGTATGTTTCAAATGGTAAGTTCGTTACGCTTATTAGCACAATTACCTGATGAAACTATCATATACCCAGGCCATGGTGATAGCTCTACTATAGGTTACGAGGTTGCCCATAATCTTTATTTAGATAGATAAAATAGATGCTTTCTCCTACTTCAAAAACAGAAAAAATCATTTTAGGCATAGACCCTGGCACTAATGTTATGGGATATGGTTTACTCCGCGCTGTAGGTAACAAAGCAAACCTGATTGTTATGGGTATTATAGATATGCGTAAAGAAAAAGATATATATTTACGCTTAGGAAAAATCTTCGACCGCGTAACAGGGATTATCGAAGAATACCTACCTGATGAGTTAGCTATAGAAGCACCTTTCTTTGGTAAAAATGTGCAATCTATGCTCAAACTTGGTCGTGCCCAAGGTGTTGCCATTGCTGCTGCTATACATCATGATATACCAATACATGAATATGCTCCACTGAAGATAAAAATGGCTATTACTGGCAACGGTGCTGCTTCTAAAGAACAAGTTGCTAATATGTTACAAAAATTATTACATTTAAGAGACGACCAAATGCCCCATTTTATGGATGCCACTGACGCTGTAGGTGCAGCCTACTGTCATTTTTTACAAAGTAATTGCCCTGAAACTGATGCTAAACATTATGGCTCATGGAAAGATTTTATACAAAAAAACAAGAAAAAAGTTTTGCAAGGTTAAAAGATTATCCCTACCTTTGCAGCGTTATCCTGAAAACAATCTTTTTACCTTACAAAACTAATACCTATTTGAAATTGAAGCGGTCACCTGTGAAGGACACTGCTTCTTTTATTTTATACCATATCATAAAAAACGCTTTCATTTTTATATGTCTTCTTCTATTATAAAAATTTGTTATATTTTCACTTACAAGTATTTTTTTTTAGCAAAACAACAAAGCCTTTTTTTTGTTTTTTTTATGATAATCTTTTTTTTACCAAACAGCAATATAATTTTTAAGATAATACCTTTTTAAAGCCTTGACATAAGACTATCAGAAAAATTCTCATTCTTGTCTTAATAAAAAAAGCAAAACTATTCTTTTCATATATGTTATTTTTAGTAAATTTGCATGCAATTAATTATGGAGTGAGAATGAATAAATATTTTCTTTTCATTTCTTTTTTTATTAAGTATTGAAAATTAATTGTAATAATGAAAGTTTTATGTGAGCGTATTCTAAAAGAGGGTAAATGTTTTGAAGGTGGTATTCTTAAGGTAGATAAGTTTATCAATCATCAAATGGATCCTAACTTGATGAAACAAATAGCTGTAGAATTTATCCGTAGATATGCATCTACAGAAATCAACAAGATTATAACCATAGAAGCAAGTGGTATTGCACCAGCTATAATGATGGGATTTTTACTCGACCTACCCGTTGTTTTTGCTAAGAAGAAAACACCTTCTACTATGAGTGATATGCTTATTACTAAAGTTTTTTCGTTTACTAAGCAAAGAGAGTATAACATTGTTATATCAAAAGAATATCTTACAAAAGAAGATAAGGTTTTATTTGTAGATGATTTCCTCGCTTATGGTAATGCTGCAAAAGGAATAATAGACTTATGTGCTCAAGCAGGTGCTGAGCTAGTGGGCATGGGGTTTATTATAGAAAAGGCGTTTCAGCATGGCAGAAGTATAATAGAAAAAGCAGGAGTTCGCTGTGAGAGTTTAGCTATTATAGAATCGCTTGAAAACTGTAAAATAAAATTGAGGAGATAATTAAAACATAAAGAGGTGGGCTTATTAAAGTTCACCTCTTTACATATATATTTTTATAATTAAGATATATTATAAGACAAGTATAAAAGAATAAATTTACTTTATTTTATGGAAGAAAAGAAAGAACTTATCTATGGACTTAATGATCGTCCTCCATTTCGTGAATCTCTCTTTGCTGCTATGCAGCATTTATTAGCAATCTTTGTGGCTATCATAACGCCACCTCTTATTATTAGTTCTGCTTTACAGTTTGACATAAATACTACTGCTTTTATGGTATCAATGTCTTTATTTGTATCAGGTATAGCAACGTTTATCCAGTGTCATACCATTGGCCCTATAGGAGCAGGGTTACTATGCATTCAGGGTACTTCTTTTTCATTTATTAGTCCTATCATAGGAGCAGGAATGTTAGGTATGGTAGGTGGAAAGATGAATGTAGAAGTGGGGTTAAGTTATATTTTTGGAGCGTGCCTTGTTTCGTCAGTAGTTGAAATGGTCGTAAGTAGGATACTACCTTATACCCGCAAGATAATTACTCCTTTAGTATCAGGTATTGTCGTTACTTTAATAGGTCTGTGTTTGATAAAAGCTGGTATCACATCATGCGGAGGAGGTCAAGGTGCTATGAGTAAAGGTTCCTTTGGCTCTATTCAAAATCTTAGCATAGCTCTTTTAGTATTAGTAAGTATTATCTTTTTTAATCGTTCTAAGAATCGCTTCTTGCGAATGGGGTCTATTGTACTTGGTTTGATTATAGGCTGTTTGGTAGCTTATTTTTGGGGCATGATAGATTTTGGTAAATTGACAGAGTCTACTTCTTTTTATCTTCCCGTACCATTTAAGTATGGTTTACGTTTCGATTTAGGCACTATCATAGCTATAGGTCTTATCTACCTTGTTACTGCAGTAGAGGCTTTTGGAGATATTACAGCCAATTCGCTTATTTCGGGGCAACCTGTAGAAGGCGATATTTTTATGAAACGTGCACGAGGAGGTATATTAGCAGATGGCTTCAATTCTATGTTAGCTGCTATCTTTAACAGCTTTCCAAACTCTATCTTTGCACAAAACAACGGAATGATACAGCTTACAGGTGTAGCAAGTCGTTATATTGGTTATTTCATTGCAGCTGCATTAGTAATTCTTGGATTATTTCCCGTAATAGGTGTTGCCTTTTCATTAATTCCTGACTGCGTGTTGGGAGGTGCCACTTTGTTAATGTTTGGTACAGTAGCTGCTGCAGGTGTGCGCATTATATCTTCTACAGAGATCAACCGTAAGTCTGTTCTTGTCATAGCTATTAGCTTTGCTATGGGATTGAGCGTGGAGCTTGTACCTAATATTCTTGACAAAATGCCTGATGTTATTCATAATATTTTCTCCAGTGGTATTACCACAGGTGGTTTAACAGCCATCTTAGCTAATGCCTTTATTCATATAAAGGAATAGTCTTTTATTATTGCTCATGTGAAAGTTCATTTTTATAACGGGTGTACAGACTGCGATAATATTAAATTAAAAGAAAAGCATCCTAAGCCTTAGTCTATCATGATGAGTGAGCGTCAGTTTGTAGTTGAATCTACGATAGCATTTCTTTTAAGATAAATTATCCACTTTACATATAAATGCTTATCTTTGTACTACTAAATGAAAAGGTTTAATTCACATTAGATGTAGTAATATTTATAACAAATTTATGACAAGGAAGAATAAATTTACGAAAAGTCTACCATTTAGAATAATATGCATTATAGCTATAATTTTATTTTTAGGAATAGCTTATAACTTCATCGTAGATATAGGCAAGAAAAGTGATATTACAGAAGAAGATACACAGACAGAACTGCAAGATAAAGTTTCACATGATACCATAGATATAGTTGGTGATTATTTATGGAGTAACTCAAAGAAAAAGAGTAAAAGTGAAACTACAAATGCGTCATCTACTACAGATGGGGATATAAATAATAATGTGAAACAAGCAGGTAATAAAAATAAGAAGAAGGACTCTGACCACAAAGATCCTCTCCCTCTCCCTGCTCCAGAGATAGGACCAGTACCTGAGGTGCCTCAATCGTCCACAGTAACTCCTTCAAAAGCAGAATCCTCATCTAAACAGTCTGTACCTACTAAGCCAACGACAAAGATTGAGAAAACAGAGCCTACAAAAATAAATAAGATAGATTAGGATTTACATAACACACAGTCTACAACATAAACGTTTTTCGTCATACGCGCTATTTATATTATTGGCATAAAGATATAAGCCTTTAAAGAAATAGTAAGTAGGTGTGTGCTTTGTGAGTAAATATCTTGTTTTATTGGTGTATGAAAACGGTTTGTTTATATAATAGATAGATAGGTAATTATAGCTAACTTATATAACCAATCATTTCTTTTCTATAATTTTTTTTATAAAGAGGTATTTGACGGATTATTAGTTTCTGTAAAATTAACATATTCTCCCTCATTGTCTTTTATCACCTTCTTTGTACGTTGTTCCATAGATCTTTTATCTATTATAGTTTCTTCTCCTTCACGTTTGGGATTAGCATGTTGGGTAAAAAAGCCAAATCGCTGAGCATTTTTACGCACTTGCTTATAGAAACTATAAATAATCCATACTAAAGCAATGAATAGAACGATAAAAAGTAACAGAGCTAATTTTAAAAAAGATATCATAATATATAATATTTAGCCGATATTAGATTTTTCTTTTTTCATTACTATTACTGATAAAACAACATACCAAGCTATTATTATAGCAAAAGCTGTTATACCAAAAATAAGTAACAAAGGTAAGCAAGTTAATAAAAAGATGAATTTTATTTCGTTTCCTTTCCATTTCCATTGCTTAAATTTTAAAGCAAACATAGGAATCTCAGCTACCAAAAGATATGAGCTTACCAGTATCCCTGCTAATATAAAGAATAAAGCCACCGGATAACTATCAAGCTTATCCCCTATTCCTAATATTAATGATCCCCAAAACAAGGCATTAGCAGGAGTAGGCAATCCTATAAAACCTAAAGTCTGCCTCTCATCAAGATTAAATTTAGCTAATCTCAAGCCAGAGAATGCTGCCATTATAAAAGCTATGAAAGGTAGATAATCTCTTAAGGGCTCACAAAAAGATGGATATGTCATAATACCAAGTTGAGAAAACACTATTGTAGAGGGAGCCACACCAAAGGTAACTACATCAGCAAGAGAGTCGAGCTCTTTACCTATAGGCGAACTTACATGCAAAAGCCTTGCCACCATACCATCGAAGAAATCGAACACTGCTCCTATAATAATCCAAATAAAAGCATATTGAAAGTCACTAACAATAGCAAATGCTATAGCTATGCAGCCTGATATTAGGTTACAACAAGTAATACAGTTTGGTATATGTTTTTTCATTTTAAGCTTTAGTCTTTGTTTTTAATTTTGCTATAACCGTTTTATCACCTGTTGTGCTTTGCCCCATTTTTACACATATATCAGCATCAACAGGTAGGAATAAATCTACACGACTACCTAACTTGATAAATCCGAGATGCTCATCAATATAACATTCTTCTCCTTTTACTGCATAAGTTTTTACCCTACGAGCCATGGCACCAGCTATTTGGCGACATAATATATCCTGCCCATCGGCAGTAGTTATAATAACATCTGTATGCTCATTTTCTTCACTCGCTTTTGGCAGCCATGCTTTATAAAAATTACCATTAAAATGTTTTACAAATTTTACGACACCATCAACAGGAAACCAATTAGCATGTACGTTAAATAAGCTCATAAAAATAGATACCATGATTCGTTTTTCATGAAAATATTTATCCTCATTCACTTCTTCTATAACAACGATATGACCATCTGCAGGAGCTACTACTATGCCCTGAGTATCTTCTGCATCAAAATATCTGATAGGACAACGATAAAAGTTTAAAACAATACCAAATATTATTCCAAAGACTATTACAAATATACCAAATGGAACTTTGGACGGAATTGCAAACCAAAGAATTAAAGCAATTATGATAAGGGCAATAGCTGAAATTAATAAGGTGTTAGTACCCTCGTGATGTATTCGTATTTTCTTAAGTTTCTTTATTCTTTTTCCCATTTATGAAGACGTAATTTTGTACTTTGCAAAGGTAAGTCTTTTTCATTATTCAAACAAATATTTAATAATTAAGTTTTGCTATCTGCTGTTTTCATCGTAACTTTGAAAGCGCAAAACAGAAAGTTTAATGGAAGATTATATACATTTACATGTTCACACACACTATTCTATCCTTGATGGCCAGTCGAAGGTTAGTAACCTTGTTGATAAGGCTATAAATGATGGAATGAAAGGAATGGCTATTACCGATCATGGAGTAATGTTTGGTATTAAAGAGTTTGCAGATTATTGCGCGATAAAGAATAAGGAACGTAAAGCTAAAGGTGAAGAACCCTTTAAGCCCATCTTTGGCTGTGAGATGTATGTAGCTCGTCGTAAGTTGACTGATAAGGTGAAAGAGATGCATGACAACTCTGGTTATCATCTTATAGTGTTAGCAAAAAACTATAATGGATATAAAAATCTAATAAAATTAGTATCTAAATCTTGGGTTGATGGCTATTATTATCGTCCGAGGACAGATAAAGAACAATTAGAAAAATATCATGAAGACCTTATTATTTGTTCTGCTTGTCTGGCTGGCGAAATACCCTCTAAAATAAGAAAAGGAGACCTTGAGGGAGCACGTGAAGCGTGCTTATGGTATAAGAAACTATTTGGAGACGATTTTTACCTTGAGCTTCAACGCCACGAAGTAACAGATCCTAATTTGATAGCTAATCGTGAGGCTTTCCCTCTGCAACAACAAGTGAACAGGGTATTAATGCAGTTTGCTAAAGACTACAATATTAAGCTCGTTTGTACTAATGATTGCCATTTTGAGGATAAGGAAACAGCTGAAGCACACGACCATTTGCTTTGTCTTTCCACCAATGATGATTTAGACGACCCTAAGCGTATGCGCTATTCTAAACAAGAATGGTTTAAAACGCGGGAGGAAATGAATCAGATCTTTAGTGATGTGCCAGAAGCATTATCAAACACCATAGAAATATTAAACAAAATAGAAATTTATGATATTAATCATGGTCCTATAATGCCCTTCTTCCCTATTCCTGAAGACTTTGGGACAGAGGCTCAATGGAGAGAAAAGTTTAGTAAAGAAGATCTTTTCCATGAGTTTACATCTGATGAAAATGGTGAAAATCAGTTACCTGAGCAAGAGGCTAACAAGGTAATAGACCGTTTAGGAGGCTATGAAAAAATATATCGTATCAAGTTTGAAGCCGACTATTTAGCAAAATTGGCGTATGATGGTGCATGCAGATTATATGGTGATCCTTTACCAGAAGAGGTAAATAGCCGCATTCGTTTTGAGCTTCATGTCATGAAGACCATGGGCTTCCCCGGATATTTCCTTATAGTGCAAGATTTTATAAATGCTGCTGAAAATGAGCTTGGCGTAATGGTAGGGCCAGGACGTGGGTCTGCTGCCGGCTCTGTTGTAGCTTATTGTTTAGGTATTACCAAGATAGATCCTTTGAAATATGACCTCCTTTTTGAGCGTTTCCTAAATCCTGACCGTGTCAATCTTCCTGATATTGATACCGACTTCGACGATGATGGGCGTGGTAAAGTCTTGCAATGGGTAATGGATAAGTATGGTCATGAGAAGTGTGCCCATATCATTACTTATTCTACAATGGCTACAAAAAATTCTATTAAAGATGTAGCACGTGTAGAAAAATTACCTCTTGAGCGTTCAAATGCTTTATGTAAAGCCATTCCTGATCGTCTTCCCAACGGAATGAAGATGAACTTGAAGAATGCCATTTCATGCACTCCAATGTTACAAGAGGCTATGGTGAGCGAGAACGAACGTGAACGCAATACTATAAAATATGCTAAAATGCTGGAAGGCACTATACGCGGTACAGGTATACATGCTTGTGGCTTTATTATTTGCCGCAATCCTATAGACGACTGGGTACCAGTATCTACGGCTACAGATCCTGACTTCCCCGACAAGAAAGTGCCAGTAACACAATATGACGGGCATGTTATAGAAACTACAGGATTGATAAAGATGGACTTTTTAGGTCTAAAGACTTTATCCGAACTCAAAGAGGCTTGTAAAGTAATTAGGCAAACTACAGGGAAAGTCATAGACATAGAGAAGATACCTATAGATGATGCTCTGACGTATCAGCTTTATCAAAAAGGACAGACCGTAGGTACTTTTCAGTTTGAATCGGCTGGCATGCAGAAATATCTTAGAGAGCTCCACCCTACAGTCTTTGAGGATCTTATTGCTATGAATGCGTTATATCGACCGGGCCCGATGGATTATATACCAGACTTTATTAAGCGTAAAAACGACCCTTCCCTTGTACAGTATGATATACCTTGTATGGAGAAATATCTTAAAGACACATACGGTATTACTGTTTATCAAGAGCAGGTAATGTTACTTTCACGTCAGCTTGCTAACTTTACCCGTGGCGAAAGTGATGCCTTACGTAAGGCTATGGGTAAGAAAAAGAAAAACATTGTTGACGCCATGAAGCCTAAGTTTATTAAACAAGGGCAGGAGAATGGACATGATCCGAAGATTCTTGAAAAGATATGGAGCGACTGGGAGAAGTTTGCAAGCTATGCTTTTAACAAGTCGCATGCTACTTGTTACTCATGGGTAGCATATCAAACAGCCTATCTTAAGGCACACTATCCTGCTGAATATATGGCAGCATTAATGACAAGACGTTTTAGTCAGATTACTGAAATAACAAAGCTGATGGAAGAGTGTAAGGCTTTAAAGATAGAAACTCTTGGGCCTGATGTAAATGAAAGCCAGATAGGATTTGGAGTAAACAAACATGGAGAAATACGCTTTGGGTTATCGGCTATCAAAGGTATAGGAACAGGGGCTGCTGAAAACATTGTAAAAGAAAGAGAAAAAAATGGTCCTTATAAAGATATCTTCAACTTTATAGAGAGAGTAGATTTATGTAGCATAAATAGGAAGGTTATAGAAAGTTTAGCTTATAGTGGAGGATTTGACAACTTAGGACCTATCAAATGCCGTGAAGAGTATTTTGGTGTGAATGCTAAAGGAGAGGTCTTTCTTGATACCTTGCTACGTTATGGACAGCTTTTCCAAACGGCGAAGGCTGAAGCTGCCAACTCCTTGTTTGGAGGCTTTGATAGTGTTCCCGTTACCCGACCAGCCATTCCTGTAACAGAAAAGTGGGCTACTATAGAAAAACTTAATAAAGAGCGTGAGTTAGTGGGTATATATCTTTCTGCTCATCCGTTAGACGAATTTGCTGTGGTGCTTAATCACTTATGTAATACTCACTGTTCTCAAATACATCGTAATGCCGATATGGCAGAATTGGCAAAGACTGAAGAGATTACTTTCGGAGGAATAGTTACTAAAGTGAAAGAGTCTTTTTCTCAAAAAACTAATAAGCCTTATGCTTTTATCTCGATAGAAGATTTTGAAGGTACTGCCGAAATAGCTCTCTTTGGGGACGACTGGATACGCTGGAGCGGATTCCTTAAAGAAAGCTACACTGTATATATCACTGCAAAATGCCAGCAACGCTATAGATATAACACAAAGCTTTACTCACTTAATGTGCAGAACGTACAGCAGCTATACGATGTTAAGAATAATCGTTTAGAACGTTTAACCATAAGCGTAGACGCGTCTACATTAGATGAAAATATGATAAATGAGCTATCTTCAGTATTTGCAAAACATAAAGGGAACACACAGCTTTATTTTAAATTGCGCAATCCTAATAACGAAAGTTTGCTCCTTCATAGTAAAGACACTGTAGTTAATCTTGATCGTAAGCTAATATCTGTACTCGATAGCTATGATGATATAGAATATAAAATTAATTAGACAAGTTCTTGCTTTTATGATGTAGTATTTAATAAAATATTATCATAAGATGAGAAAAGTATTATTAACAATTAAATAAAAAAAAGATGGAAGTAAAAATTACATCAGAAAACTTTGAAAGTTATAAGAAAGGCAACTTGCCTTTAGTAGTAGACTTATGGGCAACATGGTGTGGTCCTTGCAAAATGGTAGCTCCTATTATTTCAGAATTGGCTGAAGACTACGATGGAAAGATAGTTGTAGGCAAGTGTGATGTAGAGGAAAATGATGATGTAGCTATAGAGTATGGCGTACGTAATATACCTACTATATTGTTTTTTAAGGGAGGAGAACTCGTTGATAAGTTTGTAGGAGCAGCCTCAAAAGCTGTTCTTGACGAAAAGTTTAAGGCTTTATTATAACATTTCTTTTTCAGTTCTTTTAATAATCGAGTAGGAGGTAAACCCTAATCATAGGTGTTTATTTCCTACTTTCGTGTTCACCGACCTCTCACACCACCGTA